>JAGODA010000004.1 GCA_017998475.1 Spirochaetota bacterium
CTTCCGGACCGCATCCAGATAGGGCTTACCGCGCCCGTTGCCCCTCCACCTTCGATCGACATCGACCAGATCGCCGAGCAGATATCCCGTAAGCTCAACCTCAATCAACCCGGCCCCCGGAATGACGATGGGGAGATCAATCGCTACCGTGACGAGGTCGAACGCCTGGAGCGGCGTCTGAACGATCTTTCCGGCGATCTGGCCGCCAGAAAGGCCGTCGAAGAGGTAGAACGCCGGCCAACCATTATTGAGGCTAAATACGAATCGCCCGTCCCCATAGTGCTCGATCCGAAACCCATCCTGGAAATCCTGGAAAAACTGCCGGCGCGCGGGCTCCCGGAGACCACCGGGGACGCGGTAAAACCGCCCCCTTCCGGATCCACGGAAGGGTTTCAGCCCGCTCGAAGCACCCCTTCGCCAGAGCAAAAGGAGGAATTCCGCAGGGAAACCGTCACGAGGGACGAAAAAGAAGCACCCGACGAGTGGGAGCTGCTCAGCCGGTACGGACGGGATGATGAGCAGCCCGCCGAAAGTCTTTCGGATGAGGACATATTCGAGAAGATACTGAGCGAGGACGCGCAGAATAAGAAGGACGATATACAGATAATCGGCGATTCCAGACAGAATGAAGAGCTTGAATACGACGCGCGGGACAATGAACTTGAAAGGAAAAAAGAGGATGACGCCCGATTTTACCGCAAGTTCCTGCAGCATAACCGGCGCAAGGCGCGCGAGCTGCCCATTCTGAAGGTAAGCTACGACTTTTCCAAGCTGCCTGACGAATTCAGTCTCGCCCGCGAAAAGAACATACTGGAATACTCCTATTATAAGTACAAACCGATGCTGGAGCGCGCGTCCGAATACCTTAAAAAGCGCAAGGTGAAGGACGCCATCAACTACTACAAGGTTGTCATGTCGCAGAACATCCCGCCAGAATTTAAGTCCATGATCCGTAAAAACATCGGTGATCTTACCGAGTATCTGGAGAAGTATCTTACCACCGACTGACCTCAACCCCGCCCCCGGCGATGAGGCGCCATGCCATCATTATAAGCGACCTCTCACTCCCGGCGACGCCGGAAATATTGTTCCGGAAAATCCTTGAAATGACTTGATTTTATGCCGATTTTTACTAAGATCGCACCTTAGTAAAGCGACGCGGCCCGCGAAGACCGGCTACAGCGGATGTATGTAGTCCGGAAACGCAAACCGCGGCGCACGCGGATCCAGTATACAGGAATCACCTGGATTTCGATTCCCGATGCGGCAAAGGGCAAAGAGGAAGAATGGCATCCACGCAATTTAAAGTCGAAAACTACATGGCTAAGTCCTTTATCACCGTAGAGGGAAAGAAAGACTCCAATAATTTTTACATCATCAGGGAAGGCAAGGTCCGGGTGATGCGCGAGAATCCGGTCGCCGGAATAGAGCCCTTTTCCGTCCTCGGCCCCGGCGATTTCTTCGGCGTGGTAAGCTGCATGAGCGGCCACGCGCGGACCGAGACCGCGGTGAGCCTTACGGGGGTCTCGCTCATCTCCGTCGAGCGCGACCAGTTCGGAATCCTCATCCAGAAGAACCCCGCCATCGCCATGAAGATCATCCGTTTTTTCAGCAAGCAGCTCAGGGAGTTCGACCAGGCCATCACGCAGCTCACCTTCAAGGGAACCGCCGAGGAGGACCCGGAACACCTCTACAATATCGGCGAGTATTATCTGAAAAAACGCGCCCTCAACCATGCCGCCTACGCCTTCCAGCGCTACGTGCAGTATTGCCCCGTCGGTCCCAACAGGGACAGAACCATAGAACGGCTGAAGACGCTCAAGGCTCCCCTCAAGGTGCCCGACAACCCGCAGGGCGCCACAATGACGCGAAATTACCGCGACAATACCATGATATTCTGCGAGAACGAACCCGGCAACGAGCTCTATATCATTCAGGCGGGCAAGGTAAAGATCACCAAAATCGTCGACGAGGAGGTGCTCCTGGCCGTACTCAAGTCGGGAGACATATTCGGCGAGATGGCCCTTCTGGAGAACAGGCCGCGCAGCGCGTCGGCGATTACTTTCGGCGATGTCACACTGCTCGCCATCAACAAGTCCAACTTCGAAAACATGGTTCAGGCGCAGCCCCAGCTCGCCACACGCCTCATTCAGCTTTTGAGCGAGCGTATCTGGACGGCCTATCGCCAGCTTGAAAACCTCATGATCAGGGACCATCTCGGACGGATTTACGACACTCTGCTCATCCAGATCGAAAAGCAGAAGATTAAAATCACCCCCAAACAGTCGCACAATTTCGAATTCGGCTTCCGCGAGCTTTTCAACATGGTCGGACTACCCGCCGAGAAGACGGATATGCTTTCCGTCCAGGTCCTCGAGGACAAGCACTTCAAGCTCGAGGAAGGTAAACTGATATGCACCGATCTCGACGAACTCGAAAAGAGCGTTCAGTTCTACCGGAAAAAGTCCATCATGGAAAGAAAACGTGAAGCGCAGAAAAGCTCTTAAAATCTCGATCGTTGTATTCGTCCTTCTTGTGTTCGCCCTCTCCGGGGGCGTCGTTCTGCTGTATAATTTTTACCCCAGAGACAGCGTGCTCGCCATCCTCTCCGCACAGGCGGAAAAGGAACTCAAGCGAAACATTTCTATCGAAGACCTCGATTACAGTCTCAGGGGTATCGTCCTGCGCAAACTGAAGCTCCACAACGGGCCCTCGGACTGTCCGGGCATTCTCGCCTCCGCCGACGACGCGGTGGTCAGGTTCTCCCTTTTGCGTCTTGTATTCAAGAGGGAATTTGACATAAATTTTATCAACATAATAGGCCTCAATCTAAGCATTTGCTATAAGGACGGTACCTCCAACCTCGAAAACCTCATCACCGATCTGAGCACCGACGATTCCTCGTCGGTGGCCGCCCGGCTCGACACCATAAAGCTTTCCAGGGCAAGGATATCCCTCCAGAACCCGCCCTCTTCGCTCAGACCGCTCGAGGGGGAGTACCTCCTTGGCGGCATTATCGACTTCATCGGCGACAGATCACTCAGACTCTCCGACGCCACCATCACCCTTCCCGAGAGAAGAGGAGTCGCCCACCCCGACATCACGCTTACCTTTCCGGAGAGCGGATTCCAGATAACGGGAGAGGTATCGCTCGAGAGATGCTTGCTCGGATGGGTCTACAGGTGGGGCACCGACCTTTCTCTCCCGTACCAGGACTTTTCAGGCCGTGTGAAGGGCCTGAAAATCTCGGCGCGTTCGGTGGAGGGCTCTGTCCAGGGAACTTCAAATCTCCCCGGGAACAGGCCCCTCCTGGTGAACGGTTTTTGCAGGGTCAACATCACGGGCGAGCGGGTCTTCATATCCAACACCCGGGGATCTGTTCTTTCCACCTCGTTCCTGATAGACGAATTCCTCTTCGACTTCGACGGCAATATACGGAAGTTCAACATAAAAAACATCGACGCTCGAATAGACGACGTACGCCCCATACTCTCGTTTCTCCCGGAGGAACTTTCGGGCGCGGTCAAAGGGGGACTTGCGTTCGGCGATTCTCGCTACAACGGCCAGCTCCAGATCGACGCCGCATACGGCCACGGCGATCCCATCGTAAAAAACGTCAGGGCGACTGTCAACATCAACGGCAACCGCATCGAACGCACCACTGTCAAAGCGCTGCTTTTCAGCCAGCCGTTCGATATAACCTTCTCCTCTCTGGACGGCTCCTTTCGCAAATTCCATGCCGACGCCTCGGGCGCGGCCTTCACTTTCCCCACCGACACCCGAAAAGACCGGGCCCAGAAATCTCCGGGCCCCGCGCCGATATCACTGGATATGCCTTTGGAGGTGAGCGGAACCGTTTCCGTTGGCGCGCTCACAGTGGGTGGTTACTCCTTCGGAAAAACCACCGCCGGCTACACACTCGCGCGCAAACGTCTGCAGGTGGGACCGATCCAGACGGAATTCATGGGCGGGGAGATTCGAGGCCGCGGGACGATCGATTTCAACTCTCCGGTAACGCCGGTTGACTGTACCGTGGCTTTTGAACGTCTGCGCGTGCAGAACATCAGCCGCATGAGCGAGCGTTTCAAGGACCGCATGTTCGGACTGGCGAGCGGCAACGCCGAAATCGGATTCTCGCTGTCGGAAAACATCGATGTCCGCAAATCGTTCAGGGGGAAAATGGAATTCACGATCGACAGGGGGAAACTGGTCGACACCGGTATTCAGAACGGTCTCGGAATTCTCCTGTCCGACCTCAAATACAAGTTGAAAGACCTGGAATTCAGCAAGATATACGGCAACTTCACCATCGCCGGGTCCGATTATCAGATCAATTCATTTCTCTTCTCGGCCCCGGATATCCGTCTCAGGCTCGACGGTCACATCAATAACGAGCTGGAAGGCGATCTTAAAATAGACCTCGAGTTCACCCGGCAGTTCATCCAGGATCTTCCCAACCCGGTGCTTTTACAGCTTAACAAGTATAAGAGGGACCGCTGGTACGTCATCCCCTTCCAGTCAAAGGGGAAAGACGTGACCGACAGCAAAAACATCGTCCGACTTCAGTGATCCTTTTTCGCCAGCTCGCTTCTCACCTTGTTCATAAGCCCTCCCTTGGTGATGAGGTCCTGCATGAACGGGGGGAACGGTTTGGCCGTGTACTCCGTTTTCTTCGTATGGTTTACTATCCGTCCGGTATCGAAATCGACCTCGATCTCGTCGCCCTCCGAGATTCCCTTCGCCGCCTCGGCCGATTCAACGATCGGCAGTCCGATATTGATGCTGTTTCTATAGAAAATCCGCGCGTAGGAATCGGCGATAACGCATGAGATGCGGGCCGCCTTGATCGCTATCGGCGCGTGTTCGCGTGACGATCCGCACCCGAAGTTCTTTCCGGCGACGATGATGTCTCCCGGCGAGACCTTTTTCATGAAATCGGGATCGGCGTCCTCCATGCAGTGCCTGGCGAGCTCGTCCGGATCGAACGTGTTGAGGTATCGGGCGGGTATTATCTCGTCCGTATTCACATCATCGCCGAAACGCCATGCCCTTCCCTTTGCTTTCATCGCGTCCTCCTATTTCAACTCGTCCGGATGGGCGATTCTGCCGAGCACCGCCGACGCCGCGGCGACAGCCGGACCCGCCAGGTAGACTTCGCTTTTCGGGTGTCCCATCCTTCCCACAAAATTCCTGTTGGTGGTCGCGAGGCAGCGCTCGCCCTCCGCGAGGATCCCCATGTGTCCCCCCAGGCAGGGGCCGCATGTCGGCGCCGAAACGGCCGCCTCGGCATCAACGAAGATATCCAGCAGGCCCTCGGCCATCGCCTTGCGGTAGATTTCCTGGGTCGCCGGGATGACGATGAGCCGCACGTTCCTGTGCGCCTTCCTGTTCTTTAAAATCGCCGCTGCCTCGCGCAGATCCTCTATCCTTCCGTTTGTGCACGATCCTATCACGACCTGGTCGATTACCACGCCCGATTCGCGCGCCGGCCTGACGTTTTCAGGAAGATGGGGGTACGCGACGAGCGGTTCGATCTTCGATACATCGTACTCTCGAACCTCCGCGTATCGGGCGTCCGGATCGCTCGCGTAAACCGTGTACGGTTTCGAGCTTCTGCTTTTGACGTATTCGATCGTCCTGTCGTCCGGTGCGAATATCCCGTTTTTACCCCCCGCCTCGATCGCCATGTTCGCCATTGTGAGCCTGCCCTCAAGGGTGAGCGCCGCGACCGCCTCTCCCGTGAACTCCATGGCCATGTAGAGCGCGCCGTCCACGCCTATATCTCCTATGGTATGGAGGATGAGGTCCTTGCCGTTCACATGCGGATTCAGCCGGCCCTTGTAAACGAACCTGATCGATTCGGGGACTTTGAACCATGCCTTTCCGGTGGCCATCGCGGCGGCCATATCCGTCGAACCGACGCCGGTCGAAAAAGCGCCCATAGCCCCATAGGTGCAGGTATGCGAGTCGGCCCCGATGATAAGCATGCCCGGCCGCGTGAGTCCGAGTTCCGGAAGAAGGGCGTGCTCGACCCCCACCCTGCCCACATCGTAGAAATGGACGATGCCGTATTCGCGCGCGAATTCCCTGAGGATCCTGACCTGTTCCGCCGACTTGATGTCCTTGTTCGGAGTGAAGTGATCGGGGATGAGCGCCACCGCCTCGCTGTCGAACACCCTGTCTATGCCCAGCTCGCGGAACTCCTTGATGGCGATGGGCGCGGTGATGTCGTTGCCCAGCACCAGATCCACACGCGCCTCGATAAGGTCACCCGGTTCCACCGTGTCCCTTCCGGCGTGAGCCGCGAGTATTTTTTCTGTAATCGTCATTCCCATGTGAAACCCCTGTACACTGATTCATGTTCTTCGGTATGCCGCGGTATCGTCATGCGTCGAAAAACAGGAGAGCAAACCTAGCCGGAGGGCGCTTAAAATGCAAGCGCCTTTTGAGGAATTCAATCTATCATCAATACTTCCTTTACCGCCTGAAACAGCTCCTGCAGATCGAACGGCTTTATGAGCACCTTCTCCACAAAACGGGTCTCGGAAGCGTCCATAACGAGGAAATTACCCGAGATAATGATTATTCTGGGCCTGTGCTTCTTCGTCTTGAAATGCTTCACCACGTCCCAGCCGTTCAGATCGGGCATCTGTATGTCGAGGAGCATGAGGTCGACCGGCTCCTTTTCGACGAAATCGATCGCGCGCGCGCCCGAATATTCCGACCTCGCGTCGGCGTTTTTCGACGCGAGCGCTCGAACCAGCAGATTGTTGAGCTCCATTTCGTCGTCCACCACCAGTATCTTCTTCCCGGTGAAATCGAACTCTGTGTAGTTCTGTGCCACCTCGCGATCGAGCGCTTCCATAGTGTTGATCGGTATTTTTATGATAAAGGTCGATCCCCGCCCGAAGTCGCTTTCCACTTCGATGGTGCCGTTGTGCTCTTTTATGACCCCCGCCGCCACGGAGAGTCCCAGGCCCGTCCCGGGGATGGAACTGGAACCCAGCGATCCCTTTGTGGTGTAAAATGGATCGAAAATGCGGTCCTGCATCTCGTGGGGGATGCCGGCTCCCCTGTCCTGAATACGGACGAAACCCTGACCGTCCTCGCGCCCGGTCTCTATGGTGATCTTCTTCTCGGAGCTGTCGATCATTGCGTCCCGCGCGTTGATCATTATGTTCATGATCGCGAGGCTTATCTTGTTCGCGTCGAGAAACATCTCCTCCAGCGTGCTTCTGCGGAGGATCTCGATGCTTATTCCCTGTGTGGAGAATTCCGGTCTCAGTATC
Source organism: Spirochaetota bacterium (assembly GCA_017998475.1). Classification (GTDB taxonomy): domain Bacteria; phylum Spirochaetota; class UBA4802; order UBA4802; family UBA5368; genus MVZN01. The sequence continues at coordinate 7,290 of JAGODA010000004.1, forward strand.
TTTACGCAGCCGTCGACGATATTCTCAAGGTTAACCAGCACGCGCTTGGAGGGCTTCTTGTTGGCGAATATCAGGAGCTGGTCGATGAGGTGGCTCGCGCGGCGGATAATCTTCAGGATGGTGCTCATGTCCTGGGCGGTCTCGCGCGAGAGATTGCTCTGGGAGAGCACCAGCTCGACAAGGCCGTAAATGCCGGCGTTCATGTTATTGAACTCGTGCGCGATCCCCGCCGTGAGGGTCGTTATCGTCAGATTCTTCTCGAGCTCGACGAGTTTCTCGCGCGCCATGAGGTCCCTGTCGAGGATGATGTGAAGGAAGACATGGCCTTTCTCGCCGTTCTCGATCTCCGCGGGGATGATACGGCAGCGTACGTCCTCTTCGTATTCCCTGATCCGGATTTTCTGCCGGACTTTAAGCATTCCGGTTGGAATGACAAAATCCATATTGTCGATCGGACAGTTCGAGCCGCGGCGGGCGCAGGAGCTGAATATCTCGGAACAGCTTTTACCGATAAGGTCCGAATTCCTGTAAAGTCGCCGCGCGAAGTTGTTAATTCCGACCACCGTCTTGTTTCTGTCAATGACGATAACGGCGCTCGGGATGGCGTTGATAACGCTCTGGTAATCGAATTTTATCTTGGTGGACATTGGCGGTCGGTCAGGTCGCGGCTTTCACCCATTAAATACTTATACTCCAAAATCTACCGCTCATCCAATAATTTATCCCGTATTTTACCGTTTCTTTAATCCGTAAAGCTCCCGAAAAAGGCGTTCGACCGGCGCACGCTGCACCGCATGGCACCGCCGGCGGTACTCCCCGTAACAGCATCACATCACCTTTCAGGGCCAGGGCTCCCAGTCGCCCCAGTTCTTCAGGTACTTGGCAAACGCGGGCGTTTGCATCACATTGCCCTCCAGGAATTTTTTCGTTTCCTTCACAATCTCCTGCTCCCTATGAAGGGTGATCTCGCCGGTCATCACCCTCGTCCTTAGAAATACGAAATAGGTATCGAGCACGTCGTGAGTGCAGTAATCGTTTATCTCCCCGGACTTCCCCTCGAGGAAGAGAGGGTACACCTCGTCCCCGCTGGTATCCATCTTCCCCGGCTTGCCCAGCACCTTGGCAAGGAGGTTCAGGCCTCCCTGCATCTTGATGGCGTTGTAATTCGACAGCCAGTCATGAAGATCGATGTGCCGGGTTCCGAAGCGATACCGGGCGCCGAATTTGTCCTTCAGCTGTCGTTTCAATGGAACGCCATATCGATAGGCCATAAGTTCCAACAGCGGAATATCGAAACCTCTTCCATTGAAACTGACAAGCGACGCGTCAGGGTAGCTGTTCTCCACTCCGTCCCAGAAAAGCCGTGTCATCTCTCCGGCCCTGAACTTCGGGAAATCGAGGGAAACCATCTCGCCGAGATTGAATTTCTCGCCCACTTTCGCCACGCAGATGGATACGGGATACTGGAAGGTCACCGGTATGAATGATGACGCCCCCTGAGAGTTGGCCAGAACCTCCTCCTGGAAGAGCCGTATCGCGGTCGCGTCGTCGATATCCTGGCCCGGAAACTTGACCATTTTGATCAGGCGCGCGTCCGGAACCGATTCTATGTCGAATACGAGATATTTTACGTCTTTTCTGTCCAAATACAGTACCGCCCTTACATTAAAAAGGCATGCGGCCCCACCAATCACCGCATGCCTGGTTATGCCCGCCCGTGCGGGACGATCGCTCCCGTAATCGGGGGCGCTATTTCTTTTTCATTTTCGCTTCCATTTTGTCAATATAATCTTTAATATAAGGATCGGATTCCTTCTCTTTTGCCGATTTGAGAGCGTCGATTGACTTTGTCGAGCCTATCCTCGAAATGGCCAGTATGGCTGCGTACCGCACGTCGGCGCTCGAATCGTTGAGCAGGGCCCCGTTGAGCGCCTCGACACCCGCCTCATCGCCGATGAGGCCGAGCGCAACGCACGCGTGCATCCTCGCCTTCGCGCTGGAATTGTTCTTGATGACTGACGCAAGGGACGGAATCGCCTGCTTCTCACCGTCATTTCCGAGCTTATCCGCCGCCGCGATCACGGCGGCCTCGTCCTTGCCTGACAGATCGGCGATATATTCCTGGGTCGTTTTCTGTTTCGGCTTTGAGGAGTCCTGCGCGAACGATACCGACGTCATCATCGCCACGGCAAGACCCGCAATCAGATATCTTTTCATTATTGACTCCTCTTGTTAGTGATGCGACAGTAGTCTTTTACGCCTGTTCCCTGCGGATGAGGCCCCTTGAGTATGCGTGATTTTATCGAAGAATGTCAATTATTTTATACCCGTCATGAAAAATTAGCCCTCGCGGTCAAAATTATTATTTGACAGGAGATAGGGGACATAAAGCATACAGACATCATACCATCACCGGGACAGGCAATGGACGAAGAAAGAATGAACCAGGAAAACTTTTCCGCGTTACTGGAAGAATCCCTCAGGGGAAACGACAGCTTTTCGGTAGGAGACGAGGTAAACGGCAAGGTTGTTTTTATTACCGCGGACAGCGTATTCGTGGACATGGCCGGAAAAAGCGAGGCGATAATAGATAAAAAGGAATTCCTGGACGAAAAAGGTATCATCGGGATCTCCGTCGGCGATTCTGTCCGCGCCTATGTCGTATCCATCCGTCGCGGAGAGATAATGCTCACCACGCGAATAGGAAGGGGCCCCGCCTCGCCGGAGATCATCGATACCGCCCGCAGGCATGGCATCCCCGTGGAAGGAACTGTCGCGTCCGTTACCAACGGCGGTTACCGTATCTCCCTTTCCGGAATAGACTGCTTCTGCCCTTTTTCCCAGATGGATTTCAAATCGCCGTCGAAACCCGAAGACCTCATCGGTAAATCATTCTCCTTCAAAGTCACCCAGGTAACCGAAAAAGGACGCAATATCGTTCTTTCACGCCGCGCGCTTCTGGAGGAAACTCGCCAGCTCAGGGAAAGCGAGCTGAGGGAATCACTTAAAGTGGGTGATGTAGTAACCGGAAAGGTATCGTCGCGCCAGAACTTCGGCCTCTTTGTGGACCTTGGAGGCGTCGAAGCGCTGGTGCCCCGGGCCGAGGTTTCGTGGAGCAGGTCCGTCGGCATGGACTCATACTCGGTGGGTGACGAGGTTCGCGCACTCGTACTGTCGGTCGACTGGGAGAGCCGCAGGCACAGCCTGAGCATACGTCAGGCGCAGCCGCATCCCTGGGAGAATATCGGCCGCTACGCGGCGGGCATGGAGATGAAAGGCATCGTCACCAATATCATCAAAAGCGGTGCGTTCGTCGAGATCGAGCCCGGTATCGAGGGTTTCCTTCCCGTTTCAAAAATGAGCTATACGAAGCGCGTAAACAGGCCCGAGGACGCCGTATCGGTCGGCGCCTCGATAAATGTCAGGATAATCGAAATCGACACGAAAGAGAGAAAGATATCACTCGAGCTGCTCACCGGCGAGGCCGATCCATGGCAGGCGGACCCTTCCGATCTGCTCGACTCGTTTTTCAGCGCCACCGTCGAGTCCGTGCGGTCCAATGGCGTTACGGCCCGCCTCTCCAACGGAATGCTCGGCTTTATCCCCCGGGAGGAATGCGCACAGCCGCGCGGCGCCGATCTTCAGAGCGCCTACCCCGCGGGAAAAGAGTTAAAGGTCATAATCAAATCGCTCGACAGGACGAACAGACGGCTGACACTGAGCGAAACTGGCGCGGCCAGAAAGGAGGAGCGCCAGGAATACGAGAAGTTCATGAAAAGCTCTTCGGCTCCGGAAGAGGGTTCGGCTTTCGGGCGTCTCTTCAAACAGAAATTCGAGGAAATCCAGAAAAAAGGCTGAGCGAAATACATCGGGGATGATCAAGTTAAAAAGCGGTTCCGAGGTACCCTACAACCGTGATATCGACGCTTTCCTGAACTCCCTGGCTCACTCTATAATCAGCGAATCGATCCACTCGCCTTCCATCCCGCAGGACACCTCCGAGGACATTCGGAACGAGGCGGTCCTGCGCGAAATAATGGACAACTGCATATACGTCACGCACCAGGTATTTGAACTGTTCAAGCGCGATGAAAACGCCGGCAAGCTTCTGGCCACCGGCTTTCTCTTCAATTTTGTAATTCTTGTTCTGAGGATGATGGAAGGCCCCATCTCCCACGGATTCCATGTGTCCGCGGACGGGAACGGCGGCACGGAAACGTCTCACTGAACGCCGCAATCCCCGATTGAAATGCAGAACCTGCCCATGCGCGACGAGAATATCTTCCGGTTCACCCGGGGGCGTTCGGACAGGGCACTGGCCTTCTCCGGAGGATGTATGCACGCGGTATCATCGCACGCCGTCAGCGCGTTACCGGCTATCATATTCGCCATTTCGCCGACAAAATCGTAGTCGACCTCGCCCCCGCTTTGGGTGGCTCCCATGTGCTCCTTGAGCGAATCGAGCATGCGTCTTTCCATGTGCAGGGACATGATCTTGTCGCCATGGTATGTCATTTTCATGTCGACCCCTATTACGTCGCCTTCAAACGTATCGGCCTCTTTCTTCACATAGAGTCTGCTGCCGAAAAACAGCCTGAACACCTTCCTGGCCGAACGCTCGATGTCATGATCAAGTTTTTCCATTGATTCTTCCCTGCCTTCTGGTAAATTTGCCCGTCGCAACGGATACCGCCCGGAACGTGTAACGGGCGCCGGGTGTGCTTCCATTTTCAGCTTTTTACGCGGCGTTTTCATCGATCGTATGATATAATAATCGGAAGCAAAGGCCTTACTAAATAAGCTTTTTACCGCCCCCGGGGAGGGACTTCTAACGTTCCCCGGTCAGGCGGTCGCCCGCGACCGGAGGAAGGAATGACCAAGTCCATACTTTTCGACATCGATGGAACCATATTGAACTGCCATGGCGCGGGACGCCTTTCCCTCGAACGCGCCTGCCGTGACGTATTCGGCACCACGGGACGAATGTCCGAAATCAATTTCCAGGGGAAAACCGATCCGCTCATTCTTTATGAGGCCCTGCTTCCCGTCGGGTTCCAGCGCGCGGAAATCGACTCTCGCCTCGACGAGCTCAGAGAACGCTATACCGCCGAGCTTTCGGTGCTGATTCATGAACATGAGGTCGTGCTTTTGCCGGGAATCACGGGCCTGCTCGAAAAACTGTCTTCTATGGACGGCCTTATCGTGGGTCTCCTTACCGGAAACTTCCGGAAAGGCGCGGAGATAAAGCTGTCCCGGTTCGGGCTGAACCGGTTTTTCCCATTCGGTGTTTTCGGCGACGACACGGCCGATCGCAACGAAATGCCGCCTATCGCGCGAACGAAAATCCGACGGATATTCGATGTAGATATAGCTTTCGAGGATATGGTAATAATCGGTGATACCGTTTACGACGTGGAGTGCGGTAAACGTTCGGGAGCCCGGACCATCGCCGTGGGGACGGGATGGGCTTCCCGCGAGGAGCTTCTGGAGCGCCGGCCGGACCGTTATCTCGACGATTTAGGGGATACTGACGGCGTAATGACGGTGCTGACGGAAATGCTCGGGCTCGAACCCGCTATTTGAACATTCGAACGAAATACCGGTATATATCGCCAGCCTGCTTATCGTCCCTGCCTTCCGTAATGATACGAAAGATGGGCTCTGTGTTGGACGAACGCAGGTGCACCCACCCTCCCAAGAACGGACCGCCGCGTACGAAATCGATCCGCAGACCGTCGATATCGCTGATGCGTTCACCACGGTACTCAGACGCCACCCTCGAAATTATGGAACCGGTGTCGGCCCCCGGAGGAAGCGGTATCTTGCCTTTTTTCATGGTGTATCGGGGCAGTTCCGCTACAAGTTCCGAAACGCTCCCGTCCCGTTCCGCCATCATCTCCAGCACATAGACTATTCCCGCAAGACTGTCGCGACCGAGGTGAATTTCGGGGGATATCACTCCTCCGTTCCCCTCGCCCCCTATTCTCGCCCCGAGCTTGCGCATGCGTTCCACCACATTAATCTCACCCACCCGTGTGCGCGTGAAGGGGGACGCGTGGCGCTTCGCGATATCCTCAACCGCCCTGGTTGTTGACAGGTTCACAACCACCCTGCCCGGTCGTTTGGAAAGCAGGTGCTCGGTAACCAGGGCCAGCGTGTATTCCTCGCCGATCGGAGCTCCGTTTTCATCAACGATCGCGAGCCTGTCGGCGTCGGGATCCTGGGCGAATCCTATATCGGCCGCCGAGGACCGCACAGCTTCGCGCAGGTCGGAAAGGTTTTCGGCGAGCGGTTCGGCCCCGCGGGGGAACGTGCCGGTTATCTCGCAGTGCACCGGTATGACCTCACAGCCCAGTCTTTCAAGCAGACGACGGGTTATAACGGAGCCGGCCCCGTTTACGGAATCGAGCGCCACCCGGAAACGACGCAGGGCGATTGCCCCGGCATCGACGACTTCCAGCACGCGCTCGATATGGATGTCCGCCGCGTCTGTGCGGCGCGAAACCTTTCCAAAGGCGTCCCACGCCTTCGGACTGTGTTCCCGTTCCATGAGGTTAAAAAATCTGCCGATCTCCTTCCGATCGAGAAAGGTACCCGTTTTACCTATGAGCTTGAACGCGTTCCATTCGATAGGATTGTGAGACGCGGAGATTACAATCCCCCCCGCGGCCGAGAGGTGTTCAACCATTATCTGAACGGTCGGGGTCGGGACGACGCCTATGTCAATTACATCACACCCGTACATCGCCAGAGCGGAACACGTCATGTCGGCGATGGCTTCGCCCGTCAGTCTGCCGTCACGCCCCACGACGACCGTTTTTCCCCGGCACTGGCACGCAAAGGCCGAGGCAACCTTCAGGATGAGCTCCGGCGTAAGGCTGTCTCCCACCACGCCCCGGATCCCCGAGACGCTCTTCATCAAGGTCCCCGCCATGTTCAGCCCCTGCGGCTCCTCCGGGTCTTCTTGCGCTTTACCCCCCCCGTGACTGGAGCGGCCTCCGATTCCTGCCCGTGCTTAACCTGGACTGGTTGTGGCGAGTGGGGAATTCCGCCCTCACCGAATTGGCCGACCTCGGGCCGCAATTCCTCTCCAAGCTTTTTGAACGCGACTTCTTCTTCCACTCTTTCCCGTATCTGGACCTTCATGAGGAATTCCACGATATCCTGCCTCATCCGCTCCAGCATCATATTGAAAGCGTCGAAGGCGCGGAGTTTGTATTCGACTAGGGGATTCCTCTCGCTGTACCCAACCGCCCAGATTCCGTCCCGGAGCTCGTCCATCGCGAGAAGATGCTCGCGCCATTTTGTGTCTATAACCTGCAGGGATATCATCCGTTCGACGGCCCTCATCGGCTCCGAACCGACTTCATCTTCCTTCTTCTTATATTCGTCCAGCATTCTGTTCTGGATCGCCTCGACAAAATCCCGATACGAGAGCCTGTGAGGATCGATCTCGTTATAGTCTATGTCCACCAGGAAAGTACTGCGCATCCATGACTTCAGGGCGTCAAGGTCCCAGTCTTCCGGATGCTTCTTACCCTCGGAATATATTTCCACACCGATCTCACAGGTGCTCCGGATATAATTTCGTATATTTTCGGAAATGTCCTCCCCTTCGAGAAGATCGGCGCGCTCCCGGTAAATGAACTCGCGCTGGGAATTCATCACGTCGTCGTATTCAAGAAGGTGCTTGCGTATCTCGAAGTTGCGCCCTTCGACGCGCTTCTGCGCGTTCGCTATCGCCTTGGAGACCATGGTGCTCTCGATCTCCTGGCCCTCCTCCATGCCGAGCCTCTGCATGACGGAGGAGATGCGCTCCGAGCCGAAAATACGCATGAGGTCGTCCTCGAGCGACAGGTAAAACCGCGAAGACCCCGGATCGCCCTGCCTTCCCGATCGACCGCGCAGCTGGTTGTCGATCCGCCTGGACTCGTGCCGTTCGGTTCCGAGGATGTGCAGACCGCCGGCGGCAACGACTTTGTTGTGGTTTTCAGTCCATTCGCTCGCCGAGCGAAGTACATGCTCGGCCCTGTTTTTATCCTGTCCCAGCATGCCGGCGGCATAAGCCCGTGCGTCGTCTATCCGACCGGCAAGAATCGCGAGCTTGAAATCGTTCCAGGCAGTAGCGTCGTGTACGGGTACATGCCCCTCCATCTCATCGATATACCCGCGCCTCCCGCCAAGAACGATATCCGTACCGCGTCCCGCCATGTTCGTGGCTATGGTGACCGCCGCGGGACGTCCCGCCTCGGCCACTATCTGGGCCTCCCTCTCGTGATACTTCGCGTTGAGAACATTGTGAGGAATGCCCCTCTGTCTGAGCATATTGGAGAGCTTTTCCGATTTCTCGATGGAGATGGTGCCCACCAGGACGGGCTGTGAGCGGGACCGCAGATCCTCGATTTCGGCCACTATGGCGTTGAACTTCTCCCGCTCGGTGCGGTACACCCGGTCAGGATAGTCCCTGCGTATCATCGGTTCGTTCGTCGGTACGACCACCACATCCAGCCCGTATATCTTCTTGAACTCGACCGCTTCGGTATCGGCGGTTCCGGTCATACCCGCCAGCTTGTTGTACATCCTGAAAAAGTTCTGGAACGTAACCGTCGCCAGGGTCTGACTCTCACGCGCGATCGTGACGTTCTCCTTGGCCTCCAGGGCCTGGTGCAGGCCGTCGGAATAGCGCCTGCCGGGCATGAGGCGACCGGTAAACTCGTCCACTATAACGACCTGGCCGTCTTTTACGATATAATCGACATCGCGCTGGAAGAGCGTGTGCGCCTTCAGCGCCTGGTTGACATGGTGGACAAGCTCGATGTTCTGGTTATCGTACAGGTTATCGAGTTTGAGCAGGCGCTCCACGTGTTTCACGCCCTGCTCGGTCAGAAGGGCATTACGGTCCTTCTCGTTCACCTCGTAGTCTTCACCCTCGATTAGGCTGGGTATGATCCTGTTGACCAGATAATACTTCTTGGTCGATTCGTCCGTGGAGCCCGAGATGATGAGCGGCGTCCTCGCCTCGTCGATAAGGATTGAGTCGACCTCGTCCACGATGCAGTAATTGAGCACACGCTGGACTTTGAGACTCCTGTGTTCGACCATGTTGTCGCGTAGATAGTCGAAGCCGAATTCGTTGTTCGTTCCATAGGTGATGTCGCAGCCGTACGCCCTCTGGCGTTCGCCGTGGTCCATGTCGTGCTGGATCACACCGACCGTAAGCCCCAGGAAACGATAGATCGGCCCCATCCATTCGGCGTCGCGCCGGGCCAGGTAGTCGTTTACGGTCACCACGTGCGAACCGCGCCCGCCGAGCGCGTTCAGGTATACAGGGAGCGTCGCAACGAGCGTTTTCCCCTCGCCGGTCTTCATCTCCGATATCTTGCCCTGGTGCAGTACGACACCGCCCATCATCTGGACATCGAAGTGACGCATTCCCAGCGTACGAACGGACGCCTCTCGAACAAGCGCGAACGCCTCGGGAAGGAGGTCGTCGAGGGATTCGCCTTTTTCCAACCTTTCCCTGAACTCGGTGGTTTTTGCCCTCATCTGATCGTCGGAGAGGGCTTTTATGGTCGGCTCCAGGTCGTTAATCCGGGATACCAGCGGCCGGAGCTTTTTTATGTCCCGCTCGTGCTTGGTCCCGAAAAATACGCTGAGAATTTTATCAACCATTGGTAACTCCTGGAATATTTCTGGTGTTCGGCGTACCGGTATGACGTCGCCCGGCCCCGCCACCTGCCGATTTTCCGCCGTTGAAACCCGACCTGTGGAATACGGGAGAGACACCGTCGAACATATCGAGCACGACCGGTATTTGTTGTACAGCCGATTTGAACGCCGTCTTTCCCGATTGTTACAGGGCGAATATCAGCTCAGCACTATAATTTCAACCACAATCCCTACGCTTGATCGTAGATTATCATATCGTCACGGTTGATGACTTCCTCGTAATAGGTCCCTCCGAGGATTTCGCGGATCTCGCGGGTCTTTTTCCCGCGTATCTTTTCGAGCTCCGCCGCGCTGTAATTGCTGATACCCTTTGCGATCTGGGCTCCCCCCGGATCGAGAACATCAACCGCGTCTCCCGGGTTGAACTTACCGCTCACATCCACCACTCCCGTGGCCAGCAGCGATTTCTTGCTGTCGACCAGGGCCCGGACGGCCCCGGGATCTATCGAGATAGAGCCCATGGATTTTACGTTGAAAGCTATCCAGCGCTTGCGGCTCCGCAAGTGGTTTTTTCCGCCGAGGAAGAGCGTTCCTACCATCTCTCCGCGCATGAGTGCCTGCAGCACTCCGGTTTTCCGCCCGTTCGCGATGAGCATCAACTCGCCGGATTTCATGATGATCTCCGCGGCCCGGAGTTTCGTCGTCATACCGCCCGTACCGTGCGAGCTTCCCGCGCCGCCGGCCCGCCTGCGGACGTCTTCGTCTATCAGGCGAATCTCCTCGAGCGGTTTATCGTCGGAAAGCTCCCGGTAAAACCCGTCCACGTCGGAGAGGATTACGAGAAGGCCGGCTTCCACGATATTCGCGACATGAGCGGAAAGGGTATCGTTATCCCCGAAGCGTATCTCCTTAACGGCGACCGAATCGTTCTCGTTTACGACGGGTACCACTCCCAACTCGATCAACGCGTTGAAGGTATGTCTGGCGTTCAGAAATCGCCTGCGGTGCTTAACGTCATCCTCTGTCAGAAGTATCTGGCCGACCTCCCTGCCGTACTTTCGAAAGCACTTGCGGTATTCATCCATTAGGATGCTCTGGCCCACGGCGGCCATCGCCTGTTTCTCCGGAATGCTCAGGTTCTCCCGTTTCTTTCCAAGCGCTCCCGCTCCGGCGCTAATCGCACCCGAGGTCACCACCACGACCTGATATTTCTGATCCATCAACATCGCCAGGTCCCCAACGAGGCGCTCGATGCAACGGCGTGAGATCTTTCCATCCTCGGTGATGAGGGAGGTGCCTATCTTTACGACGATCCTTTTGACTCCCTTAAGAAGACCCTTTCGCGGCATACGCTACTCCATAAGCTCTTCAATCAGCCCAACGACCCTGTCAATATTCAACCCCGTAAGCGATGATATCGGAATCACTCTCTCTCCCGGAAGGAGCGATGCGGTCCTCGCCACCTCGTCATCCTCCGCCAGGTCCGCCTTGCTGAGCAGTACCGCCGACGGCTTTTTCGGCATTTCGGGATTGTAGGTCTCCAGCTCCGAGCGTAGCAATTGCACCGTATATGCGGGATCGTCAGCAGTAACATCAACGAGAAAGAGGATGACGCGTACCCTCTCGATATGGCGCAGAAACGAAAGCCCCAGGCCCAGACCCCTGTGCGCTCCCTCGATGATGCCCGGAATATCCGCTATCCGGATGCTGGTGCCGTCGTTTCGCTGAATTACGCCGAGATTCGGGATGAGGGTGGTAAACGGATAATCGGCTATCTTGGGTTTCGCGTTGGTCAGCCTGGAGAGCAGCGTCGACTTACCCGCGTTCGGAAGCCCTACCAGTCCCACGTCGGCAATGAGCTTCAGGTTGAGACGAAGCCGTTTCTCCTCTCCCGGCATGCCCGGTTGCGCGTATCTGGGTGTCTGGTTTGTGGGTGATTTGAAAAACGCGTTACCTTTTCCTCCGATTCCACCCGCGGCGACGAGTACGGGTTCGCCGTCTTCCGTCAGATCGAACAACACCTCGGACGTCTCCTCGTCGATGACCTCGGTACCGGGAGGAACACGGAGAACAAGATCGCCGCCGTTTCTGCCGTTCCGGTTCCCGCCCATCCCCTGGTGGCCGTTCTCGGCTTTGTAGACCCTGTCCTTAAAAAAATGTGAGAGGTTATAGTAGGAGTTCCCGGCCTCTATATAAACATCGCCGCCCCTGCCGCCATCACCCCCGTCCGGACCGCCTTTGGGGATGTATTTTTCACGAAAAAACGACACGGCCCCGGCACCGCCTTTGCCGGCCCGCACACTTATGCATATAGAATCCGTGAATCTCGCCACGCTTTTCCACTGTCAATAAATGATAAATCGCGTGTCATCGGGACGCCTGTTCGTGCGCCTCCACGACACGCGATTTCACGCTGTGGTAAACCCGGACAGTCTGGCGTCCGGTGCTGCATCGGTGCCCGCCGGTTTATCAGGACGCGGGATAAACTGAAACCTTCTTCCTGGTCTTGTTGATGAACTCGAACTTTATCACCCCGTCGACTGTCGCGAAAAGTGTATCGTCTCCGCCCTTACCGACATTGAGACCCGGATGTATCCTGGTACCGCGCTGACGCACGATTATAGTCCCGCTTTTCACCAACTGGCCGCCGAACCTCTTGACTCCCAGACGTTTCGCTTTGGAATCACGTCCGTTACGGGTTGAACCGCCGCCTTTCTTATGAGCCATACCGTACCTCTTTCACTGTTGTATCGATTCACCGCCCCGTGGCGGCTTCATTTCTTACTGATACTGATCGAGAGACTTCCCGGATGCTCTTTTTCGATCTCCTCGAGACCAGCGAGCATCGTATCCACAATCACATCAAGGGACATCCTCTGGGTATCGTCGAGCCCCGCAAGTTCGATTTTCGATTCCAGAAAACCCTCTCCGTGGCTGAGGTCCTGCCTGATTCCGGCAACCTTCGTTATACCCACAAGCGCGGTCTGCGTAACCGCCGAAATCCCCGCGCATACGACATCATTTCCTCTCACCCCGGCGCCCGAGTGCCCTTCGACCCGGAGCAGCAACCCTTTTTTAACACCCGCCGAATCTCCGGCGACGCGTTGTAGAGTTACGCGGACCACCGTATCACTGCAGCGCGAGGTCCTGGATCTTCACCTGGAGATATCGCGGCCGGAAACCTATGGTGCGGGTATAGTTCTTTCTCCTCTTGAACTTTATTCCGCGGACCTTCTTGCCATTTACTTCCTTGAGTATCGATGCCGAGACCTTCACGTTGTTAAGATACGGCTTGCCGACCATCACATTATCACCGTCGACCAGCATGAGCACTTTCTCTATCGCCAGCTTATCGGTTTTCCCCTGAAGTGTCCTGTCGACGTTGAGCACCATGTCCTTTTCGACCTTGTACTGCTTGCCGCCTATTTCAACGATCGCATACATTGTTTTCTTACCCTGTTATCCTGTAATGTCCGTAACTCGAATAAAAACAAGGGGAGCGAGGCTCCCCTTCACGTGGGCCCACAAGGATTCGAACCTTGGACCCTCTGATTATGAGTCAGATGCTCTAACCGACTGAGCTATGGGCCCCGAAGCGGGGACACAGTACAACAATACGCCATTTTACGTCAACCAAATAATTATGTCCTTTCACTCACTTTTAGATGCCCGGGTCGCTTTAACCGTGCAGAGGAGATACCATGTGCCCGAAACCACGGCCGGAGGACGCCAGGTTTATATTCGGTCGAATAACAGCGGGATTGTCAGTCACCCCTGCGGCTTTCCACAACGGCAACATAGGGCGAAAGCGAACGGCCCGAGCCGTAGTAAAAGCGTTTCTCGTTGATTTCGATCGCGTCGTTGTATGCCTCGACCATCCCCACGACATGAACAATCGCGGCTATCACGAACAGCAGACCGGAAACAATAAGCATCGATTTTTTCTCGGTATCGGAGGAATCCCCGAACAAGCCGGCATACAGGTAATATCCCGATGCGGAGTATCCCACCACCGACAGCAGGCAGAATGAAATGCCTTTAAGATCCTCTTTCAGATAGATATGCCCGCCTCCCGGCACTATGAGCGAGAGCATGCAGGCCAGCCGTGGATCCTTCTCCTGCGGAACCGCCTTCGAGTCCCTGCGCTCCTGGGCCTTGGTTCCAAGCTCATCGTAGTACTGGGGCGAAGTCCGCTCCCTTTTTCCGGCGGCCTCTTCCACCGTCACCGCGTACAGCGACGGAATCAGGTAGAAATGAGCCGTAAAGAATCCAAGCAGAACGAGCGCCATCGGGCGCTTCCATCCTCTCCGAATGCGGCCGGAGCAAAGGGTAGTTCGAAGTTCTGACTTCATTGTCCGCTCCAGTATTCCGTATAAACCGCCACGCCGTGAGACCCGATACGGCATATCGCGAATACTATCGGCCGATCGGAGGGAATTGCAAGTATTTTTCCCTGTCATCTACAAAAACGAGACCCTGTTCCTTCCGGTGGCCTTGGAAAGATAGAGCGCCTTGTCGGCCCTCTCGATAAGGCTCTTATTGTCCCGGTCCTGACCCGGCTTGAATTCCGCGACCCCCAGCGAAATGGTAACCCCGAGATTTTCGCCGTCGCACGGTACCGCGGCCTTCTCGACATGCACGCGTATGCGTTCGGCTACTATGATCGCGTCGTCGCGCGTCGTACCGGGAAGCACGATCGAGAACTCCTCTCCGCCGTACCGCGCGGCAAGGTCTATCTGCCGGACGTTCTGAATAACGATGTTTGCCACGTTTTTCAGAACCTCATCGCCGCAGGTGTGCCCGTGCTCGTCGTTGAACTTTTTAAAATGGTCGATATCCAGCATTATAAGCGAAAGAGGCGTCTTCTGTCGGACCGAGCGCTCCCTCTCCTCAACAAGGGCGGCCTGAAAATAATGATGTATTTTCAGCCGCGTCATCATGTCCGTCGTCGCCATCTCATAAAGGTACGAGTTCTGGATCGCTATTCCGGCCAGCGAGGATATGTTCAGCATGTACTCTTTTTCGGATTCGGTGAAAGGAAGTCCGTTGATTCTCTCTCCCAGAACGATGATCCCGTTCAGTTTTCCTTTGCCCTGAAGCGGCACGACGAGCATCGGCATAATGGTGTAGAGCGTGTTCATCGACGGATCATCACCGAAAATCGCGGCGAGGTCTTCCATGGTATAACATCGGAATTTCTGTTCGAGAAATGCGATCAATCGGGAATCAACGGAAATCCCATATTCTACAGTGTGATCGAGCTCGAATCCCTTGTAGTTCCTGTGCAGGGTATATGCTTCGGATCCGATTGTCTTCTTTAAGAATATGCCCGCTTTGAACAGCTGCATCTGGCCCATGCAGGTGAGGAGTATCGATTCGATGAGCGTATTATAGTCGAGTGTGGAATTCAGCCCCTTGCCGATCTCGATGAGCTGCTTAAGATCGTATATCTTACGCTCGTATTGCTCAATTTCGATCGGCAGTTTTATCTGAACATCGTACTCTTTATCGTCTTTCATCCGGTCGGTACCAGACACATCTTGATCGGTCCGGACGACGCCGGTCCCGTTGCTCCGGGCGCGTTCAGTACAGCGCGAGCGCCTCCGCCGCGTTTACCCGTCCATCGTAAATCGCCTTTCCTACGATGCACCCCTTGAGCCCCCTTTCGGTCAGGGCGGCCAGCCTCTGGATATCCCCGATGGATGATACTCCCCCGGAGGCGACCAGCGAAATTCCGGGAACCTCGGAAAGTATGTTCTCCATGGCTCGTACATTCGGCCCGCCGAGCATGCCGTCCGTCGAGATATCGGTATAGATTATCTCATCGACGCCTATTTTTTTCAACTCTTTAATAAGGTCAACCGCGTGCACGCCGGATACATTCTTCCATCCTCGCGTGGCGACCCGGGAGTCCTTCGCGTCCACCCCGGCGACTATGTAGCGGCCGTAATGTTCTACTATGGACTTCGTATCGCCTTCGAGCACCGCGGTGCCGAGTATGATTCTCTCCACGCCGGCGTCCAGGTATGTCCGTACCGCGTGAGAATCGCGGATGCCTCCCCCCACCTCTATCGGGATGGAGAGCGATTTCCGTATCATCCTGATCAGGTCGATATTGACCGGTCTTCCCTCGAAGGCGCCGTCGAGGTCGACAACGTGGATCAGCCGCGCGCCCAGGCGCTGGAATTCGATGGCCTGCGCCACCGGATCGTCGGAATAGATTGTTTCCCTTTCCGGATCGCCCTGTACCAGGCGCACGCATTTGCCGTTTTTGATGTCAATAGCGGGTATTACGAGCATACGGCCCTCACGAAGTTTTCAACGATCATGAGCCCTGTTTTGTGGCTCTTTTCCGGATGAAACTGGGTCGCCACAAGGTTCCCCCTGCCGACGATACAGGGAAAGCGTACCCCGTATTCCGCCTCGGCGATGACCCACTCCCCGTCTACCATCGAAGGATGGTAGCTGTGTATAAAATAGAAATGACTTCCTTCTTTCACCCCTTCCAGAAAGCGGGAATTCCCGCGCAGGCATACGCTGTTCCAGCCCATATGCGGGACCTTCATCATGGTGGAATCGAAACGCACAACGCGTCCGGGAACGATCCCCAGCCCTTCGCTGTGGCCGAATTCCTCGCTCGAATCAAACAGCAGCTGGTATCCCAGGCATATCCCCATGAAAAATCCGCCGCCGGCGATGTAGTCTCTCAGCGGAGATATCCAGCCCATTTCATGGAGATGCCTCATCGCCATGGCGAACGCCCCGTCACCGGGCATTATGAGCCCGTTCGAGGAGGCTATCGATCCGGGGTCCGAGGAGACCCGAACATCCATCGTGTATTTTTCAACGGCTTTCACGACGGAGCGTATATTCCCCATTCCATAATCGATAACCGTTATCATGAAATGGTCCCTTTGGTGGAGGGCACCACGTCTCCTAGCCCGTGGTGAACAGCACAGGCGCCTCGAAGCGAAACCGCCAGCGATTTGAATATAGCCTCGTGGATGTGGTGGCGATTTTCCCCGTAGAACAGCATGACGTGGATATTGCATTCCGCGTTCGCGGCGAATGATCGCAAAAACTCCGTCGTCAACTCCTCACTGTATCGGTTTATATATCCACGAAGCTCGGGGCCGGAATACCTGAAATACGCTCGTCCGGAAAGGTCTACAACACTCATCGCCAGAGCGTCATCCATCGGTACCGCCGCGTGACCGAACCTGACGATACCGGCCTTTTCGCCGAGCGCCTTCTTAAAGGCCTTACCCAGGCAGATTCCGGTATCCTCGACCGTATGATGATCGTCTATCTCATAATCGCCGCCGCACGCAATCTCAAGGAAGAAATGACCGTGGCGGGCCATGGCGTCGAGCATGTGGTCGAAAAACGGCACACCGGTGCTTATACTCGATTTTTCGACCGAGTCGAGCACCAGCCGTATGGAGATATCCGTTTCGGAGGTTTTACGTTTGATCTCAGCTTTCCTCATTGGTTTACCATGCCGGGTCCCGCGCGGAATCGTCACGCTCCCGGGCCTGTATTCATATGTCAGTATTCGAAACCGAGGCTGAAGGTAATCTGCCGGTCACCGAAGTATGTATAAGACTGCGGCCATGCGCAGTCAAGCTTTTAAATGATGAGGGGATAATATGATCTGCAGAATAAACTGGTTTCATGGGATTCGGCCTGTGGTCGGTATCAGATGGCCTGAGCGCCCCCGCCAGTTCGTGTTTAAGCATATTCGAACCATGAACATAGCCCGCCTTCGCTGTAAAGCCGCGGGCAATCCAGGTTCTCACATGCCCGACGGAGAGTGAACGCAGAAGTGATTCGCCTTGATCATGTCCCGGCAAAATACACCCCGGGAGAGCCCGGCATTCCCCGGGGGTCCGATCAGCCGTACATCAATGCCGTGAATGTCAGTACCAGCGCCGGTATGCGAAGGCGATTAAATTACATGATTTCAGTTCATCGTGTACTTGCGCCCTTCGCAATAAAAAAAGCCGTATGGCTTCGTTTTTTTTGTTGCTTATTGCATAGTCCTGTCCGCCTAGTAGTAAGCGCCTGCGGTGCCCGTGATAGGAACCTTATATTTTTGAACCAACACCAAGCGAAAGGGGATCCCCACATCCGCAGGTGGAAATCAGGCCGTCCGAAAGGTCGGTAGGTTGAAACAGGCGTGCGGGAACCCACCTGTGATAACAGGTTCAAGATTTCGCTTCCTACACGGCATTCGCGGGTATTATAAAAAGAGAACGACCCATGGATACCATATTTGGAATAAGGTGGAGAATAGCCGACTACACAGAGATCCTTCTCGCGATACTTATCATTGTCATCGTGATCGCTTTCGTCGTACTTCTGCGTTATAACCAGCATCTGAAAAATAAAAAGATTCAGGCGGAACAGCTGTTCCTGTTTAAAATCAAACAGCTCGGTCTTACGAACTTCCAGGTCAAGATCCTCGACGGCCTGATCCATACGCTCAATCTCTCCGACGCGAGTGTCATCCTCGAGAATCCTGCTCTGTTCGAATCCTCTATAGCCAGTTTCCTTGCCTATCTGAAATCACGCGGCGAGAAGGAGGAGGCCCTTTCATCGATATGCCGCGATCTCATTATAACCTATGAAAAGCTCTACAACCACACCACCTTCAAGACCCCTCTTCAGACTATAAATGAATTGGAGACGGGCCTCCTCCTGTTCGTTACAACCCGCGCTAACAGTATCTTCATCGGTAAGATATCGCGGATCGAACCGGGTAAGATCATCCTCGCCATCTTCAGAAGCGCCCGCGACATTAATGTCGCGGAGGGAGTCGATGCCGATGCGTATGTCTGGCGGGCGGGAGACGCCGAGTACTCCTTCAAGACAAAGGTGCTGAGTGTAACAGGCAATACCATTACTATACTTCTTCCGGAAGAGTTCAACAGGGGAAAAGAAGTCCGCCATCCCTACATCGATACGATCATACCCTGCACGATCTCTCAGGCGCCTTCGGGCCAGTCGGACGCTTCGAAGGCGGGTAAAAATGACGGTGAGCCCCTGAGCGCCGTCATCCACAAGATCCACCAGGACGAACTGATCGTTCGCACATCGAAGAAACTCGACTACCGTCAGACGTACACGATCAACTTCATCATGTCGGATTTTAAAATGAAAATCACGGCGATAGTCATCGCTGACAGAACCATCCAGGAAGAGAACGTCTTCTACCTGACGTTCAGGTACACCGAGATATCCGAAGCCGCCCGCAGCATTCTAAAAACCTACATCCAGGAACACCTTTAATCCGTGGAGTTCTGAATAAAGAGGACGCGGAAACCCGCGTCCTCTTTATTCACGCGCCCGAGTATTCTTTCAGCTCGTATAATCGAGGGCGGCGAGCCTGCGG
>JAGODA010000227.1 GCA_017998475.1 Spirochaetota bacterium
CTCCGGAACGGGCGGCTCCATTCATCCGCCGCCATACTGTTTTCGTTTTGCGGGTTATTTCCGGTTCAGTTAAAAAAATGGACCGCCGGTTGCCTTTTCTCCGGGGCTGTCGTATCTTGCACTCACCTCCTGCACCGGGTATGCGCGCCGGTACGGCGCCTTTTCGTCAGGAGAAACATCACACAAGGGGTGCTCGCATGAAAATCTATCTACCGGGAATGGCGTTCGTACTGGCGCTTGTGGTCGGCTGCATGGACGTCGAAACGCGCGTCATAGTGAACGCCGACGGAAGCGGAACCATCCAGGAAACCTTCCTCATGAAAAACGAGGTGGCAGAGGAAATGAAGAAGTCGAAGGCCGAGGGAGGCCAGGGCGCCACCGACGCGAAGATGTACAAGGAGCAGGAGGTGAAGGACAAGGCCGCCGACTACGGAAAGGATGTGAGCTTCGTTTCCGTCGGGGATTTCGCGAACGCGACGCACCAGGGATACCGCGCCGTTTACGCGTTCCGGGACGTCACGAAGCTCACCATCAACCAGAACATGAAAGCGAAGAGCGGTCAGAACGCGGGCAAACCAGCACCGGCCGAGAACATCATCTTCCGCTTCGCGAAAAAACCGGTGCCGACCCTCACCCTCATAATGCCCGAGAAAAAGGGCCCGGCCGAGAAAAAGCAGGCCGAAAAACCCGTGGACGACGCGCAGCTCGAGCAGCAGATTAAGCAGATGCGCATGATCTTCGACGGCATGCGTTTCGCGCTCGTGGTGCAGGTAAACGGCGAGATAACGAAAACCAACGCGGCCAACGTCAACGGGAACGCGATCACGCTCTACGACATCGAATTCTCGAAGTTCCTGGACAACACCGAGAAGCTCAAGGAGCTCAACACCAGGAAGCCCGCCACCATGGAAGAGACCAAGGCGCTGCTTAAAGACGTGCCCGGTCTGGTAATCGAGACCGGAAAGAGGGTGTCGGTCTCGTTCAAGGGAAAATAGCGGGGATGATGGGGATCGCGCCCATCACTCGTAGCGCAGCGCCTCGACGGGATGCATCGTCGAGGCCTGTACGGCCGGCCACAGGCCGAACGTTATGCCGATAAGGATGGAGACCGACGAGGCGAGCGCGATCGACCAGCCCGACAGCACGACCGACCACCCGGCGAAGACCGTAATAAGAATGGACACGCCGGTGCCCAGCACGATACCCGCAATCCCGCCCGAAAAGGTGAGAAGAGCGGACTCGATAAGGAACTGGAGCCGTATGTCCTTCCGCCTGGCGCCTATCGCCTTGCGAAGCCCGATCTCCTTCACCCGCTCCTTCACCGAAACGAGCATGATGTTCATTATGCCGATGCCGCCAACCAGGAGCGAGATGGCGGCGACTATTCCCAGAAGGAGGCTCATGGTGCGCGTGGTGCTGGACAGCGCCTCGCGGATCTCGGAAAGGTCCATTATCTCGAACGATTCCTCGTTACCCGGCGCGAGCCGGTGGCGGTGGTTGAGCAGAAGCCGCACCGACTTCTTCGCCTCCTCGATGCGCTCCTGGCCCGCCACCTGGATATCGATGGTATCGACGTAGGTTTTCCCCAGCAGGCGGTACATCGCCGTGGTGACGGGGACCACCACAACGTCGTCCTGGTCGTTACGGAACGACATACCCTTTGCGGGCAGGACGCCGATTACCGTAAAATTGATTCTGTTGATCTTGACGCTTCGCCCCACCGGCGAGGCCGAACCGAAGAGCTCACGCACCACGGTCTGCCCCACCAGAGCGACCTTCGCCCTCATCCGGAATTCCTCGCTCGTGAAGAAACGCCCGCTCACCGGCGTCGACGAGCGTATCGAGGCGTAGTGCACCCCGACACCCTCGACCAGCGAGTTCCAGTTTTTGTTGCCGTGCACCAGCTGAACGCGGGAACGCACCGACGGCGATACCGCGGACACCGCGGCGATGCGCGAGAGCTCCTCGGCATCCCCCAGCCCGAGACGCGTGACCGAGCCGGCCTGCACGGCGACGCCGCCGGTACGGCGCGCTCCCGGCATCACCGTAAGTATGTTCGATCCGAGGGAGCTCAGCCGCTCCGATATGGAGGCCTTGGCCCCCTCCCCGAGCGCCATCATGGAGATTACCGCCGCCACGCCGATAAGGATGCCCGTTATGGAAAGGAGCGAGCGAAGCTTGTGGGAGAGGATCGAGCCGACCGCCTGGCGCAGGTAGTCGGTGTACTGCGCCCTGCCCGGGCCCTTTCGGCCGTTGTGGAACGCCCCTTCGGGCGGGGCCTCGCGCTCGGGCGTGTCCGCCGCGCGGCGTGTTTTTCTCCGCTCGTCGGACACCACCGCGCCGTCGCGCATCCGGATGATGCGACGCGCGCGGGCGGCGACCTCGTTCTCGTGCGTCACCATGACGATCGTCTTCCCGCGGGCGTTCAGCTCCTCCAGGATCGTCATGATCTCGTCCTCGCTCCTCGTGTCGAGGTTGCCGGTGGGCTCGTCGGCGAAGATGACGCGCGGGTCGTTTACGAGGGCGCGGGCGATGGCGACCCGCTGCTGCTCCCCGCCCGAAAGCTCTCCCGGCAGGTGTTCCACCCGGTTGGCCAGCCCGACGTCCGCGAGGCGCTTCCGCGCGGCCTCGTTGAGTTCCCTTTGGCCCGCGTACACCAGCGGGAGCTCCGCGTTCTTAAGCGCGGACAGGCGCGGGAGCAAATGGAACTGCTGGAAGACGAAACCCGCCACGCGGTTGCGAAGCATGGAAAGGCGGTCGTCGTCGAGCCGGCCGATGTCGTGCCCGTAGAGAAGGTAGGCGCCGCCGTCCGGCCTGTCGAGAAACCCCAGGATGTTGAGCAGCGTCGACTTCCCCGAGCCCGACGGCCCCATGATGGCGACGAATTCGCCCTCGTCGATGCGGAGGCTCACGTCGGTCAGAGCGGCGACACTGAGCTTTCCGGTTTCGTACAACCGGGAAACGTTTCTTAGCTCTATCATGCGCGTGCCCTACCTGGTTTTACGTCGCCCCGGAGGCGCGGGCATAAAGGGGTTCTTCTTCTCGGACGTCGCGCCGGCCTTCACGACCGGATTCCCGTCGGCAACCAGCACGACCTCGTCTCCGGAAAGTCCCTCGACGATCTCTATTCGCGTTTCATCCGTAAGCCCGGTCTTAACCGCCCTGCGCTCGGGGGGCTTTTTAGGCCCACGGTCCAGAAGCACGGAGTTTGCGCCTCCCTCGAGCGTCACGGCCTCTATCGGAAGAAGAAGAGCGTCCCGGCGCACGGCCTGTATGATGTTTATGCTCGCGCTCATCCCCGACCTGAATACCCCGGGCACGCGGTCGGGGATGATCTGGACCTTGTACATCGTCACGTTGTTTACCACGGTCGACTCGTAGGATATGTGGCGCACCTTCCCGTTGACCTTCACGTCGGGATAGGAATCGAGGCCGAGCTCGGCGGTCATTCCCGTTCTGACGTTTCCTATGTCTGTCTCGTCGACGTCGGCGGTCACGATCAACCGGTCGGCGAGGACCAGCACCGCGTTCGTGGTGGCCACCGTCTGCCCCGGCTCAACGTCGCGGACGATGACGGTGCCGGTTATCGGGGCTATGATCGGCGTTGGCTTGTAGGCGTTCTCCCAGTAGCCGAGCTCCGCCTCGCCCTGCATGCGCGCGGCGTCGATGAGGGCCGCGCGCTCGGTCGAGCTCATCCACGCCAGGAGCTGCCCCCTGCGGACTGCCTGCCCCTCCACCACCAGGACGCTCTCCACGCGCCCCGCGATGGTCGGCTTGATCTCGAGCCTGTTGCGCGGCTCGACCGTGCCCGTCGTGCTGATGAACTTCCGGATGTCGCCGCGTTCGGGAGCGACGGTCCTGTACGCGGCGGCCTGCTCCTTCGAGCACGCCGCTCCCGCGAGCATTCCGCCCAGGGCGATCGCGGCGAGCGCGCCGGGTATCAATCGTCTGAATCTAGATGTCGTCATCGAGCGTCACCCCCTGCGCGTTTTTCCACGATGCCTCCGCGTCGAGCACGGTCGCGCGAGCGTTCAGATAATTCTTCTTCGCCTCGACAAGCTCGTTCTCTATGATGATCCAGTTGTCGAAGCTCACCTGGCCGATGTTGTACTGGGCGGCCGCGATGCGGGCGCGCTCCTCGTACGCCTGGAGGTATTTCTCCCTCACGCGGGCGTTATCGATCGCGTTCATGAAGGCGGTCCACCGCTGCTCCAGGGTCACCGACGCCGAGCCCCGGGCGCTCTCGAGGTCCGCCACGGCCTGCCGGTACGCGGCGTTTTCCTTCGAGCTCCGGTACACGCGCTTTCCCCCCTCGAAAATCGGCAGGCTGATGCCGACCCCGGCCGAATACTGGCTTTCCCTCGGCGGCCACGAGCTGTCGGACTTCCCGGCGCTCGCGGTACCGTACACCTCGGGAAAATACCCGGCCTCGGCCGATTTCCGCGCGTAATCGGCGTAATCCTTTTTCGTCTCAGCCTGACGCACGGCGGGCGTGTACCCGGCCAGCAGGATGAAATCCGGTTTCCCGTCCCCCCCACCGGGCATGGAAAGCTCGCCCTTTACCGCGAATTCCTTCCACTCCTTCAGGCCCATTGCGCGCGCGAGTTTATGCCGCGCGAGAGAAACCGAGCGGTCCGCCTGGGAGCGGTCCGACTCGGCCTGGGCCAGGTTGACCTCCGCCGTCAGCAGGGAGCCTCGGTGCTCCTTCCCCGCGTTGTAGCGCATCCTGACCAGGTTAAGGCTCCTCTTTCTCCTCTCCACTATCTCGTCTGAAATGCCGAGCAATTCCTGGGCCTTGAGAAGCTCGACGAAGGCGCTTCGCAGGCCGTAGCGTACGGATGAAGAGGTCTCCAGCGCGGTGTAGATGGCCTGCCGCACCTGTGCGTCCGCCCCCTTCGTGTCGTATATGGCTTTTCCCCCGTCGAAGAGCAGCTGCCGGGCGTTAATCCCGTATGAGTAGGCGGTATCGTCCACCGTTCCCCGCGACGGGGCCGATGAGTCCTTGCGCGTCCTGCTGATGTCGAGCGAGGCGCCCACCTGTGGCAGCAGCGAACTGCGGGTGACTCCCTTCGCGTCCCTTGCCTGCTGAATTTTTTCCCTCGAAGATACGACATCGGGATGGCGCTCTCTGGCGAGGGCCACACACTCCTCCCATCCGAGAGTCCCCTCGACCTCGCGGGCATCGGCGCCGGACAGAGCGGTCGCGAGAATGAGGAGTGATAAAACCGCGCATATCGACTCGCGGCCCGGCGTTACTTTTCGCACGGACGGTGGCGGAATGCGCGGTACTCTGTACTTTTGAAAACTCACAGGGGTACCTTTTCAATCATCGTTGGATTCATGGCGGCGGCGCGGCTCCGCCACCTTCTGTGTCACTTCAGCTTTCCGCCCGAAAGCACGCCGCGACGCGGCCCGT
>JAGODA010000228.1 GCA_017998475.1 Spirochaetota bacterium
TTTCATCCGGGCGTATCGTACCGGCATATCCTGGTGTGGAGAAACTACCCGCACGACGATCTGGCACAGACCACTCCGCCGCACGACATACAGGGACGGGCCGCGGGCGATTACCGTCCCCGCGGCGCGGGCGCCGAAACGCTGTGCCGCCTTATGGACGAGTCGGTGCGCGTGATCGCGTCGTCCCCGACCGTGCAATCGGCGCTTACGCGATACAGGGGACGTCCCGTGTCCGCGTGGCTGTGGGGCGCGGGAAGGAAGCCGGCAATGCCTTCGCTTCGGGACCGCTTCGGTCTTCACGGCCATACCATCTCCGCCGTCGACCTCATCCACGGCATCGGCCGGGCGGTGGGGCTCTCGCCGATCCGCGTCCCCGGCGCGACCGGCTACCTGGACACCGATTACCGCGGCAAGGCCGAAGCCCTTCTCTCCGCCATGGGGACGGCGAACTTCGTGTTCCTGCACGTGGAGTCCCCGGACGAATCGGGGCACGAGGGAAATCTGGAACACAAGCTGAAGGCCATAGAGGATTTTGACGCGCAGGTGGTCGGAAGGGTAATGGAGGGGATGCGGCGCTACGACGCGTACACGCTCCTGGTGATGCCCGACCATCCCACGCCCGTAAGCCTTCGGACGCACACCGCCGATCCGGTGCCCTTCTGCGTGTACTCGCCCGGCGGCATCGACGCCGACGGGTACCGTCGTGACGCAGTGCGCGGTTTCAGCGAAAAATCGGCCGCCGGCACCGGACTGTTTGTCGATGAGGCGCACCGCCTGATCGAAATCATCACTAATAAAAGCTTTAAACGGTAGGATATGAAACGCTCGACTATTATCGGAATCATAATCATAGCCGCCGCGCTCGTGGCGCTCGCGGCGTGGGCCCTTTTGAGGGGCTACGACCTCGAGGACGCCATCGACCGGTACGACAGAGGCAGATATCTTTCGGCCATCGAAATACTGACCAGGCTCCAGCGCACCGCCGATTACGAGGCGGGGGAGAAAATCTACTACTACCGCTGCAGGGCGCTCAACGGCCTCGCCGAGGAACTGGAACGCAGGTACGACGACGAGCTGCGCGCGGCGGGCGCGGAGAACACCGACGAGCGCGAACGGGAAAACGAGAGGGCCTATCTCGAAAAGAAGCTGGCGAAGATCAATGCCGATATCGGCGCCGATCTGGCGCTCGTTATCGAAGGCAGGCGCGGCCGTATCGTCCCGCGCGGGAAATTCTACGACGAGTTCGCCGCGCGTTACAAGGGGAGCCGCTACATCGAGGACCTCGATTACGAGGAGCTTAAAAAGGTCCAGCGCGCGGAGCCGGGAAGGCTTCTGAACGCGATAGCCGGGTTTTACGCCCGCTACCCCCATACTATTCACCTCGGTCCCATCGTCCGCATGATCTTCACCGTCCTCGAGGAGGGCAGCGTGACGGTGAAGGGCAGGGAGGATATCGTCAGGGAGCTTGTGACGGAGTACGCGCGGCGGTATCCCACCAGCGCCGAGGTCCAGCGCCTTTTTACCTGTACCGGCGACGATGTCAATCTTCGCAATTCGCCGGGTGTCGAGGGACAGCTGGTGGGCAAGATAGCGCGCGACGAGATCGTTCTTCAGCTCGAGAAATCGATGGATACGGCCCAGGTGGGTGAGATACGCGATCACTGGTACCGGATAGCGTCCATGGCCGGGCTACGCGGCTGGATATTCGGAAAATTCCTTAAGCCCATCGAGGTGACCCCGTATGAGGAGGCGTCGGAGGGGGCGGCCTGGGCGATAGACGACCGCTTCGGCGAGTGGGACGACTCGTACACCCCGAAGAACTGGATGCACATGGCGAACGCGGACCGCTCGTCGATCTCGTTCGCCGGGTCTGGAGGCGCGCGGATACTGCGGCTCAACGCGGTAAAGGCCAAGACGACGGGGCTGTTCAGGCGCTTCGATCCGGGAGGACGCTTCGCCATGAGCATACGCGCACGCATGATCGCCGGCGATTCGGTTGTACTGATCGCCAGGGGTATGGGCGGCGGCAGGGCGTACGTGCTTTCGGTGCGCGGCGAGGAGATCGAGCTGTCCGGAAGGCGTATACCCCTGCATACGGCGGACTGGCACGATTATACCATCGAAAGCGCGGACGGCGGTTTCGCGCGGCTTCTGGTCGACGGGGAGCCCGTGCTGAGCAGAATTCCCCCGGCCGAAGCGGGGATATTCGCGGACAGGGGTATTTACTGCCTCCACACCGGAGAAGGCGAGGCGGCGCTGGTGGAGGTGGAATACATCAGGATGAGGTAAACGAAAAGCGGTGCCCGGGGGCGCCGCTTTTCGCGTTCGGTATGTTCGCTTTTACCACTCGTCGCTCTGGCGGTCGGTGTATTTCTCGCGCACCATCGCGGTGATATCGTCCATATAGAAGTAGTTCCACAGGGGAAGGCGTCCAACGTTCCCCGGCTTGTACATGAACTTCATGATCTCGAGCTGGCGTTTCTGGGTGAGGAACTTGTCCTCCTGCGCCACGTCGTCGGTCAGGGTTACGGTGAGCTTTCGCCATCCGAGGAAATTCAGCTTGCCCACGGGAATCCGGTGTACCTTGCTGTCCGCGTCCTTGATGAACATGGAAAGCTCGCCGGAAAAATTCTTCCCGTATACCCATATAGAAATGGTCTTACAGTACTTCTCTATCGCCAGCGGCTTCGGCGGGGTAATGGTCAGGCTGTCGCCCTGCTTGCCGTAGATTTTCGCACCGAGATATTTTTTCGAATTGCTTATCGGCGCCGGGAACTGGTCTCTGATGGAGAGCCCGGCCTGCTGCTCCCCGGACTTGGTGAAGCTCATGTCCTTGTCCGTGTATACCGTGGTCTCGAAGTCTTCCACGGTGATCTCGGAATAGAGCTGGTCGCCCGTCACCACCTTGCCCGTATCGGCCGGTTTTTCGGCCGCTTTTTCCTGAGCGAATACGGGCAGCAGCACCATCGACAGAATAAGCGAAAAGAGTACACTTCGTTTCATGTAATGCATCCCTCCAGTGAATTGATTGGATTCTCCGCTCCCGCCTCAACGCCGCGTTCCTACCCGCCCGGATCGGCGGAAATCGCGATCCTGTGGCGGCGCGGAAATTCCGTTTCAAAGTCTCGCCGTGCACCGGCCGCGGTCACCCGGAAGAATCCTCTTTTCCCGCGCCCGGGAAAAATCCTTGAATATTCCGTTCGCACGACCGCTTAAATAACCAGTAGAGGTGTTGCGCGTTCCATTCGCCGGACCGCCTTCCGTTACGGCGGGGGCGGATCGATGCCATGGCCGGCAACACGTCTAATATAGGTAGCGATCAATGGCAAATCAACACGCATGGAGCATACTTCCCGCCCCGGCGTATGTCAATAACTAATCGGAAAGGCCCGCGGACGGGCTTAACCGATAATTTACCGGCGGGGTGTATCTTAATGGTTGCATTGGACATCTATATTTTAAATACTGTGCATTGCGGCACTACCTTTCCCGGAACAGCAGAATGAGAAAATGGTTACATGTATCGGTCCTGCTCGCCATCGCATGCCTCACGCCGTTGGCGGCGTCGGCCGGGGCGCGCGAGGCCGATTCCGGGTATGAATGGTTCTGGGTCTTCTATGAAAAGGACTCGGCTCACCCGTATACCAGCATAGTGTACCGACCGTTCTACCTCAGGAATTCCTACGGGGCCGGAAGGAGTTTCAAGGCCTCGCTCATGCCGGTGGTGTACTGGGAATACGCGCGTCCCCGAAATACCGAATGGAAATCGCTTTTCGGGCTCGTCCATTCGGTCGATTACACGCATACGGACGGCAGGCCGGACTACGATTTCGGCGTATTCCCGCTGCTGTATTATGGGGACTCGCCGGACGCGCGTGACCGCTACCTGCTGGTGCTGCCCGTCGGAGGCACCGTCAGGGGGAAGCTGGGGCAGGACCGGATTTCCCCATGGGTATTTCCCGGGTTTCTGCTGTTCTTTCTCTATCCTCCGGCGACAACCTGGCAGGCGCTGTTGTATCTGGCGGCCTCGTTCATCCCGGTCTATGTCGACTATGAATCGCGGGACTACAGGGCCTTCGGGATATTCTGGCCGCTTATCCAGCGGGGCACAAGCGCCGACCGCGACGATTTCAGGATACTGCCGCTGTACGCTCACAATTACAAGCGCGACACCTATGATAATTATTCCGTGCTGCTGATCGGCAATTATCAGAATGTATTTCTAAAGGAAGATACGCAGAAAACGCTTTTCGTGTTCCCCTTTTACGGCAGGCGCTGGAATACCTCCGGTAAAGCGGGAGCGTCCACGCTGTTCTGGCCGTTCTTTTCGTGGGGTTACAATCTGAAGACCGGAGATTACGAACTCAACTTTCCCTGGCCGCTGGTGATGATACAGGATTGCGAAACTCCGTTCATCCACAAGCGGATCTTTTTCCCCTTCTACGGAAGGTATGTGTTCAGGAACAGCGAAATGTCGTTCGTGACGCCGCTGTATTTCCGGCTGCGGAAGAAAACCGAGTACATGGAGAGCGATTATACCGTCAGCGCGCTCATCGTATGGCGCTTCGCGCGCGAGTACCGCGGAAAACCGGATCCGTCGTACGGTAACTCATGGCGCTATTTCAAGATATGGCCGCTGTTCCAGTACGAGCATGACGACCGCGGCAATATGGCCTTCTCTACTCTCTCTCTTCTGCCGTTTCGTGACCCCGACGGATATGAGCTCATGTACCAGCCGTTCTGGACGCTCTTCGAATACCGGCGGTTCGAATCGGGGGAGAAGCGTCTGGGCCTTCTCCTCCGCACCTATTTTCAGGCCTGGGGCCCGGATTTCCTCGACATACGCGTGCCGATCCTGTTCAGCTATCGCAGATCGAAAGATGAATTGACGAAATGGTCGATTTTGTGTTCCATGTTCGGATATACGCGCGATGGGGGCGGAGTAACGATGAACCTGTTCTGGATTCCCGTCCCCGTTGCCGGTGGAGGGGCGAAAACAGCGAGCGTCGGTGATGTGGAGGCCGACGGGCCGATGGACGGGCCCGCGATGCCCGTCGCCGTTTCGCCGCCCGGTATCTGGGCGAGAGGCGGGCCCGCGCCGGCGGACTACATGCGTTATTCGAAGGCGGTATTCTGATGCTGTGTCGGGGCGAATGATGAACGGACGGACGGGCGGCGCGGGCGAAAAACTCGTTGCCTTTTTCGAGCTGATCGGAACCCGGCTAATCGAGTTCCTCGACCAGGCGGGGTATACCATCCTGCTTCTGGCGCGCGCGTTCTATTATCTCAAGGACGCGCCGTCCAAGGCGCGGGAGATCGTCACGCAGATGTATTTCGCGGGTGTGAAGACG
>JAGODA010000229.1 GCA_017998475.1 Spirochaetota bacterium
TCAAAGAGGAGGTGCTGTGGTCCGTCTACGGTCCGGCAATCCGCAGGCCGCACGGGGTCTTCGCCGTGCGCTATGCCGGGATGGGCGACATCCGCCAGGTCGAGCAGTGGTACCGCATGAACCGGGCGAGGAACATGTCCGAGTGGGAGGATGCGCTCCGCATGGCGACGCTGCCGATGTTCAACTGCACCTACGCCGATCGCGAGGGAAACATTTTGTACCACTACCAGGCGCTGCTTCCCCTGCGCGACGAGGGCTACGACTGGTCGAAGCGCCTGCCGGGCGACACCTCGAAGACCCTGTGGACCGGGTACCTGCCGTACGGGCGCCTGCCGCGCGTCAAGAACCCCGCGTCGGGCTTCGTCCAGAACTGCAACAACACGCCGTTTCGCGCCACGCTCGATCCTGAAAATCCGCGCGCGGAGGACTATCC
This sequence comes from Spirochaetota bacterium, assembly GCA_017998475.1. Taxonomy (GTDB): domain Bacteria; phylum Spirochaetota; class UBA4802; order UBA4802; family UBA5368; genus MVZN01. The sequence continues at coordinate 434 of JAGODA010000229.1, forward strand.
GAAATCTTTCGGCATAGAGCTCCGCATGACGAACCGGGCGCTTCGCGCGCTCGAGCTCTTCGGGTCGGACGACTCCATCACGCCGGATGAATTCTACCGCTACAAGTATGACATGGCCTACTCGAAGGAGTCGAAGATGGCGAAGCTCGTGGCGCGCATCCTCGCGCTTCCCCCGTCCGACGATCCCGCAATAAAGAACGCCCGTGATGTTCTGGCACGCTGGGACCTGCGCGTGGACCCGGCGAACACCGGCGCTGCCCTGGCGGTGACCTGCCATACGATCATCATGAAGGGCCGCGAGAGGGCCGAGGTCGCGGACGTCCCGGAACGCGCCATCGCCGACGGGTTCGCGAAGGCCGCGAAGCTCGTAAAAAACGCGCACGGGCGGGTCGACGTGCCATGGTCGAGCGTGAACCGGCTGATACGCGGGACGACCGATATCGGCCTCGGCGGAGGCCCCGACGTGCTGCACGACGTGACGGGCGACTTGATGAAGGACGGACGGTTCAGGGGGAAGGTCGGCGATTCCTACGTGCTTCTGGTAACCTGGGACCGAAACGGCAAGCCCTCCTCGCGGAGCATCCACCAGTACGGAAGCGCCACACTCGACGCGGCGTCGAAACACTACGCAGACCAGTCGCCGCTCTTCGCGCGGCGCGAGCTCAAGCCGGTGTGGCGCGACGAGAGCGAGATACGCGCCAACCTCGAGCGCGAATACCGGCCGGGTGAAGAAATGGCGCAAAGACCGTGAAGTGAAAGATTTCGTCCGCGCTTGCCTTTGTTCGAGTACTGTGCTACGATAGGGCACGTTAAATCTGAAGCGAGGAGGATAATATGAGCATTACATCTTTATTGCTGTTTGTGGTGATAGGGGCAGTTGCAGGATGGCTTGCCGGAAAAATCATGAAAGTGGTTGGTTTCGGTCTCGTCGGAAATATCATTGTTGGAATCATAGGGTCGTTTATCGGCGGGTTCATGTTCAAGGGTCTCGGTATAACGGCGGGCGGAATGTTCGGATCCTTGATCGTCGCGCTTGTCGGCGCGTTGGTGTTGCTGTATATCGTAAAACTGATTAAAAAATAATCCCGACGGGACACCGCTTTCCGCCCGCTCCCGGGGGGGGCGGCAACACTGGATGTACCTTGATACAGCGTGCGCCGATCACCCGTCCGGCAGGGTATGGGCGGTGCATTGCCGCGGTTTGCCCCGTTAAACGCATCTCCTCGGTGGCGATATTTTCGTATTCCTTCCATTCGACACAATCACAATAACTGTTGACAGAGCCTGTTCCATGTACATATATGCACGCAATCCATGGAGGGACCGTTATGCGCGGCAAATTTTTCGGCTACTTTCTGCACCGATTCGCTAACGCGCCGTACCGGGAGCAACAGCAGGTCCGGATTCTGGTGAGCATTGTCGTTTTCATCTTTCTGGCGCTGTGCGCCCTCAATTACGTGCTCCTCTTCGTGCGAAGCAAGGCGCTGAGCGATCCAAGCCTGATCGCCATAATAGGTTTTCAGGGGGTGCTGCTCGCCACGCTCGCGCTGGTCAGGCTGGGCCTCCGCGCGCTCTCCTCGCACCTGATCATTTCACTCTCCATAACGGCGGTGTGGTTCGTGTTCTTCACCGAAAGGGTCGATATCGTCAAGACGATGAACGGCATAGTGATGATCTATCCCGTAATCGTCATAGCGGCGATCCTCACATCGGGCCCCTGGATAGTGGCGTACACGGCGGTGAATATCGCGCTGGTTTTTCTGCTCGGCTTCGTCTTCGAGTCAGCCGGCGACCTCAATTTTTCGCAGATGCTCGATTTCATCATCGACAGCACCGTCTCCCTGGTGTTTACGAGCGCGGGCTGCTACTCATTCGTCGCGATGTCGCGCGAGGCGCATGGACGGATCGAAAAATCGCTTGTTGAGAACAGGGAGTTCAGCGCCGGAATCGAACGGGTCCTGGGGCAGACGGGCGACATCGCCGGCCGCCTTGGAGGGACGACTGTCGAGATGACGCGCGCTGCCGAGGCGTTCTCCGAGAACGCTCAGAGCCAGGCCGCCTCGGTGGAGGAGATCACCTCGACGGTGGAGGAGATCGCGGCGAGCGAGGAGAGCGTGCGCGAGATGGCCCGGGGCCAGGTGGACCTGGCGCGCTCGGTAAACGCGGAAATGGAGGACCTCTACGAGATCGTACGGCGGGTCGGGGAAAACATGAACGACGCGCTGAAGATCCGCGACTCACTCAACCGGACCGTGGAGATGTCCCGGCGTGAGCTCGGGGAGACCCGGGGGGTGATGGGCGAGGCCGGCAACACCTTCCGGGACGTGCAGGAGACCGTAAACGTCATCCAGGACATCTCGGACCAGATCAACCTGCTCAGCCTTAACGCCTCGATCGAGGCTGCCAGGGCCGGCGAGCACGGCCGCGGCTTCGCGGTGGTGGCCGATGAGATCGGAAAGCTCGCCGACAGCACCTCCGAAAACGCAAAGGCCATCCACGGGATGTTCGGCCGGAGCAACGCGGAGATCGAGAAGGCCTACCGCAGCCTCGAGGTGTTCATCGACTCGCTCAACCGCATGATAGAGAACATCGCGGATTTCGGAAAACGGGTGGACGACGCGGTCGAACTCGCGCGGCGCGACATGGAGCTCAACGAGAAGGCGCGCGGCTCGCTCGGGCGGATACTCTCGGAGGCCGACAGGATACTCACGGCGGTCGACGAGCAGAAGACCGCCTTCGACGAGATTTCGAGGAATATATCGTACATCAACCAGCGCGCGCAGGAGATCGCGCACGGTTCCAACGAGCTGTCCGAGACCTCCAGGGGGATCGAAGGAGCGGTGCAGGAGCTGGTGGCCCTTTCGGTTAAGGAATAAGCGGCGCAGCCTGGTAACGGGCTCGCCTGGGGCGGACGTAGCGGCGCGCGCCAGGATCGGAGGTCCGCGCCTTAATAGCGCAGTTCCGCGCCGAGCACCGCGTAATGGAACATGGAGAAGGTATAGACCGTGTCGTTGTCGGCGCCGCCCTCGAGCAGCCGGTAGCCGGCCATGAGCGCCACGCGTTCGGTGTGCCGGTACACGATCCCCGCGAACACGTCCTCGGCGCGGCCGTAGGGCGACCACGCCGCGTCCCCGCAGGCGAGGAGCGACAGGGCCGGGGAGACGATCCATTCCAGGTAGAAGTTCAATAGCGGCACGAAGCCGGTATTGTCGAGCCCTCCCTTCTGACCGCCGCCCTCAAGCGAAATCCCGGCGTCCCGGATCTTCCCGGTAATGCCGGCGCCGAGCTTCACGATCCCGTTGCTCAGAAAATAATAGCGGTAGCTTGCCCGGTAGGAATCGAACCTGAAGCGCCCCTTTACGTCGCTGCCTGCCGGGAAGGTTTTGCCGTCGAACTCTACGGCCCGGTCGAGCCTTCCCCCGGGACGAATCCTGAGCCAGGACGCCATGAGCCCGACGTAATGCCGCCCGGCGAACTCGTACCCGGCCTCCACGCGCGGCGAGAACACGATGTCCGAGTCGAGGTCGTCGACGTACGAAAAGCGCGTTCCCGTGTCGCCGGGAAGGGCCACGTCGTTACGGGATGAGTACACTGCGCCGCCCTGCAGAATGGCTATGAATTCCGCGGCCGCGGGAATCGGGGAGAGCGCGAGCAGTAGTATGAATGTGCGTAGTGTTCGCTGTATGGTTTTCATCGTGTATCCTCCGGTTGTGGCGTGCCGGTCATTAGTGTTACACGCTTGGGCCGAGCTTGTCAAACAGAGAATGGATGACCTAATAGAAGGCAACCAATCCTGCAGGCCCGGTTATTCACACATTCGTCGTGTAACGTAACGGCCGAACAAATTCGAACCCCCGTGCCCGTGCCGACGGGCACATACACCGGGGTTCCGTGGTTGACCGGGACTCCCGATGCTACCATAAAAGGATTGACCCGGGAGAAGAATTTCCTTACTTTAGGTAAGGAAAATATCGAATGGAGGACGACATGCCGTATTCGATGATTACAAGCAAGGGACAGATTACCATTCCCAAAGCCGTACGGAACCGGTTGAACCTTAAGACTGGAGACCGGCTTGACTTCCGGATCGAGGAAGGACAATTGAGGCTGATTCCGGTAAACGTTTCCGTAGACAGGGTGTTTGGGGCTTTATCCCGGAAAAAAGCCCGGTCGGTTACGGTAGAGCGTATGAACGCGGGAATCAAAAAGGCCATCCGGGAAAAGAATACATGATCGGGGTCGACACCAATATTCTCGTTCGGTTTCTTGTAAACGACGACCTGGTACAGGCGCAGAGGGTGCGGAGTTTTTTCAGGAAGGTGGAGGAGGAGGGCGACACGCTTTTCATATCCGATCCCGTCATGCTCGAGCTATTGTATGTGCTCGATTCGGTGTACGGGTACAACAGAATGGAAATTCTCGGGGCTCTCGAATCCATGCTCTCCGTGGGGGTGTTCATTTTTGAAAACCACGATCTGCTGGCCGATCTGGTGGTAAAAGGCAGGAACAGCACCGTCGAACTTGAGGACCTGTTCATAGGTATCATTGCGCGCCATGCCGGTTGCTCCGCCACGATCACCTACGATAAAAAGGCGGCCGGGTCGAAGTTGTTTACCCTGTTGCGATGATCGCTCGGGATCTCTCCCCCCCGATAAAATTTACAGTGATTGTATTAACCTGGCCTGGCACCACTTTCACCCCTCCTCCCCCACCCCCAGCCATTCGCGCAGACACCGGGCGGCCTCGTCGCGGCAGAGCGGCGTTTTTCCCGTTGAATAAAGCCCGATGCGCATGGAGATGATCGTGCCGTTGGCCCAGGGCCACCAGGCCGCGAGCAGGATGAAGTCGCCGTTCGCCTCGGAGGCGAAGATGAGCTGACCCGGGCGTATCTCGAAGGTGGAGTCCACGAT
>JAGODA010000230.1 GCA_017998475.1 Spirochaetota bacterium
CGAGCCGCACCTTGTAGTTGCCGGGGTTTTTTACGCACGGACCGGTAACGGTGACATACCGCTCGAAGAGGGGCTTGCCGAGCGCGACCGCCTCGCGGATGGCGAAGATGGTGCCGACGTTCTGCACGACGGTCGCGGCGTCCATGGGAAGGCCGCCCGAGGGCACCTCGCGGCGTGTGAGGCTGTAGATGAGCTGCTTTTCGGCGCCCTGTGGATACTTGGTCTTCAATGCCGTCACGCTGATGTTTTCGGAGGGCTTTATCTCGGCGAGCTTCTTTCGGAGCGCCGCTATGGCGTGCGGTTTGTTGTTCTCAACGCCTATGACGGCGGTGGAGATTCCGAGTATTTTAAGCGCGATGCGGACGCCCTCTATGATCTCGCCGGGGAATGTCTGCATGAGCATGTCGTCCACGGTCAGGTAGGGCTCGCATTCGGAACCGTTGACGATGAGCGCATCGATCTGCCGGTTCCTCGGGGGATGGAGCTTCACCTGGGTGGGGAAGGCCGCCCCTCCCAGACCCACCACGCCCGCTTCGGCGACGCGGTTGAGGAGCTCGAGGCCGCTCATGGACTCCCACGAGGCCGCTTCCAGGGGTTTGCCGGATGTCGAAAACGCGCCCTGCGCCTCGATGACCACGCACATGCCCCGCTTGGAATACACGGTGGGGTGCTCGGTGATCTGCACCACCTTGCCGGGAACCGAAGCGTGGACGTTTGCGCTGATAAATCCGTCGGCCAGGCCTATAAGCTGGCCTTCACGGACGATCTCGCCCGCCTCCACGATCGGCTTGGCGGGCTTGCCGACGTGCTGCTGGAGGGGGATGTAGCAGAGTTGCGGGACCGAGAGGTTGGAAAAGGCCTTCCCCTCGCTGAGGCGCTTGTTTTCGGGCGGATGAATTCCGCCCGAAAAGGTAGTAAAGGCCATGGGTTACCCCCTGGTCGAATAGATCTCGTCTTTAATCGGCAGTTCCTTCCGGAGGTTTTTTATGTAGGGGAAGAGCTCCCCCGCGTCCACGTAGCTGTCGCAATCGTCCATTATGCGGCGGGCGACCGTAAAGTATTTATAGAGCTTCTCCTCGCCGGAGCGCTTTACCCATTTTTTCTTGAGGCATTTCACGCGCAGCACGTACCGGTCGGGCTCGGATTCGTACTGCCGGATTACTATGCAGTTCTGACAATTCGCGCAGAAAATCTTCTCTTTAACCATCATTCACCTTCTTGACGCTGTATTCGCGGTTTTCGGGCCGGGCGTTCTGTATAACGACGTATATTTTGTTGTAATACAACAAAAGAAGCCAGGTAACGCTGCGAACCTCTTATATAGAGGGCGGCCCCCCGGGGCGTCAAGAAAATTTTCTGGTTTTAACGGGTATTTCCCCGGCATCCGGAAGGTCCTGTATGTATCCGGAGCGCGAGACCGCTAAGAAAAAGGGAAGCGGACGTGGTGATGGTGCGCGGTCTCCATTTCCCGCGCCCGGGCGCACCCTTTGAAACCGGGATGCACGGCGGTGACGCGCGGAGCGTAAAATACGGGCCGGGGGGTTTTATTTTCTTTACAAATAAGCGTGTTCGAGCGGATATTTTAAGCCGTCTCAATACCAAAGCGAAGGAAACGCCAATGAAGGTTTTACTGATAAATCCGCCGTATCCGTTCGAGGAATCGCCCACGCCGCCCTTCGGCATCATATCGCTCGCGGCCTATCTGGAGCGCGAGGGCGTCGAGGTGCTGGTGGAGGACTACATCGTCCAGCCCTATTCCCGGGAACGCGCGCGCGAGGCGCTCGCCGCCTACCGGCCCGACGTGGTTGGCTCCACGGCCGTCACCATGAACGTAAAGCGCGCGCTCTCCATACTGCGCGACTATAAGGAAGAAAATCCCGACGTCGTGACCGTGATGGGAGGGCCCCATGTGAGCTTCGACGCCGAGGCGATACTCGGGGGGCATCCCTTCCTGGACTACATCGTGCGCGGCGAGGGCGAGATCACCTTCACCGAAATGCTCCGCGCGCTTCAGGCGGGTTCGTCCCTCGAGGGGGTCGAGGGGATTTCCCTGCGGACCGGCGGCGCGGTGAGGCACAATCCCGCGCGGCCGCTCATTCCCGACATCAACGTGCTGCCGTACCCGGCGCGCCATCTCATCTCCCTCTCCCGCTACCGGGCGCTGGGCTTTCCCATAAACATGGTCACCTCGCGCGGCTGTCCCAACAAGTGCATTTTCTGCGTGGGGAGCCGCATGGTCGGCCGAAAGGTGCGCTACCTCGACGTTCAGCGCGTGGTGGACGAGTTCGAGCTTCTCTCCACAATGAAGTTCCGCCAGATCAATATCGTCGACGACCTGTTCACCGCCAACAAAAACCGCTGCATCTCCATCTGCGAGGAGATAATGCGGCGTGGAATCAAACACCGCTGGACGGCTTTCGCGCGCGTCGATACGGTGTCGCGCGAGCTGCTGGACGCCATGAAGGCCGCCGGTTGCGCCACGCTCTGTTTCGGCATAGAGAGCGGAAACCAGGAGATCCTGAACCTGGTAAAGAAGAACATCACCCTCGAAAAGGCGAAGGCCGCGGTGGACCTCTGCAACGACGCGGGCATAGAGCCCATGACCTCGTACATACTGGGACTGCCCGGCGAGACCCCGGAGACCGTGCGAAAGACCATGGAGTTCGCCCGGAACCTGAGCCCCATGTACGGCTACCACATCCTGGCGCCGTTTCCCGGCACCGAGGTGCGCGAGAAGGCCGCCGAATACGGCATGCGCATCCTCACCGACGACTGGGACCTCTACGACGCCAACCGTTCGGTGGCGGAATCCATCCACATGTCGCACGAGGAGATCGACCGCATCGTCAACGAATTCAACGGCGGCATAAAGCGCTACGTGGAGGCCCTGGGCGAGCAGAAGAAGCGCGGCGAGGCCATCTCGTCCGCGGACCAGGACATGCTGGGGGGCATTCTCTCGTTCGATTTCAGCGAAAAGCTCATCTCGGGGCAGGTCATCGAGCGCTATCCGGGCCTTTCGAACGGCGCGAGCGACGAAACGGTCATGTCGGATTTCGCCGCCTTCGCGGCGCGGGAGACCGGCTACGGCCCCGACGACGCGCGGCGCGAGATCGAGCGCCTGGCCTCGCTCGAGTGTATCGGCGTGGACCGCGGCGGGCCCGGCCCCAGGGTCTCCTGGGTGTAGCGGCTAACGGGCCATCGTCACGCGGTTCTTGGAGGCCCGCTTTCCCTCGTACATCGCCCCGTCGGCGCGGCTTATGTTGGCGTCCATGCCCAGGGCGTGGTCGTATTCCGCGACGCCGATGGTCACCGTCACCCCGAGCTTCTTTCCCCGGTACGACGGAGCGCCCGCCTCGACGGCCGCGCGAAGCTTTTCGGCCGCTTTAACGGCGTCGCCGATCGAGAGGCGCGGAAACATCAGCAGGAACTCCTCTCCGCCCCATCGCGCCACCATGTCCTCTTTGCGGACCGACGCGGCCAGGGTGTCGGCCGCGCTCTTCAGCACAACGTCGCCCCCCTCGTGCCCGTGCGTGTCGTTGACGAGCTTGAAGTCGTCGATATCGGCCATCGCCAGGCTGAACGGTTCATTGTGGCGCGACGAGCGCGAGATTTCGGCTTCCAGCCGCTCCAGGGCGTAACGGCGGTTCGCCAGCCCCGTGAGCGGGTCGATGCGGGCCATAACCTCCAGGCTTTCCCTCGCTCTGTTGAGCTCCTCGTTGCGGCGTTCGAGCTCCTCGGCGTAGGAGCGCAGAGCCTGGCGCGAACGGCGAAGCTCAAGGTGCGTCTGTATGCGGGCGAAGAGCTCGCGCGGCTTAAACGGCTTGGTGATATAATCAAGCCCTCCCGCCTCGAAGCCGCGCACGATGTCGTCCGACTCGCTCCGGGCGGTTATGAAGAGCACGGGTATCTCGGCGGTGGAGGGGTCGCTTCGAAGAATGCCACAGATGGTGTAGCCGTCCATTCCGGGCATCATTACGTCGAGAAGCACCAGGTCGGGTTGAAGCTCCTGCGCGCGCTGTATGGCCTGGCGGCCTTCGGTGGCGGTGTAGATATCGTAGTCGTCTTTAAGCAGTTCGCCGAGCGCGCGGAGGGGGGTGGGAGCATCGTCGACGATGAGTATCTTTTCGCGTGCCATTCAGCTTCGACCTCCATCGAGTTGTTTTTCGAGGGCGGCGATAAACTCGAGGGCCTTCTCGCTCTCGAAGGCGGTAAGCGCGCGCTCCAGCCCGGAGAGCTGTTTCATGGCGCGGCGCGGCCACGCGGCCTTCAGCTCCGCCAGGGTGTCGAGCGCTGAGTAGCTTCCGGCCTTCACTTCCCCGGAGAGGCGTTCGAGCAGCGCGCGCGGGTCGAGCGCGGCGCCGTTCGCCGGCGGGCCCGCGGACAGTACGCTACGGTTGGAGAGCACGATATCGAGCTCGGCTGCGAACTCCCCGAGCCGTAGCTCCAGCGAGCTCCCGGTCTCGGCGATCTCCTTCTCGAGCGCGGCGGCGGCCTTCTGGAGTGAGAGCGCTCCCAGCGTACCGGAGGCGCCCTTTATGGAGTGGGCGAGCCGCCGCGCCTCCTGTACCTCTCCGGCGTCGAGTTTACCGCGAATGTCGTTCGGGGCGTCGGCGTACAGAACACAGAACTGCGACAGAAGCTGGCGGAGGAAACCATGGTCGCCCCTCATGCGTTCCATGGCGAAATCCATGTCGATACCGTTGAAGACCGGCCTGGCTGAAGCGGCCTCGGGTCCCGATCCTGTAGACGGGGCGACGGCGACACTGCCGGGGCCCAGCCAGCGCTCGAGCGCGGAATAGAGCGCGTCGGGATCTATCGGTTTCGGCAGGTGGTCGTTCATGCCTGAGGCGATGCAGCGATCGCGGTCGCCGCTCATGGCGTAGGCGGTCATGGCGATGATTGGTAGCTCGCGGTAACGCCCGTCGGCGCGGATGCGCGTCGTCGCCTCGAGCCCGTCCATCACGGGCATCTGCACGTCCATGAATACCAGGTCGTAGGCGCGCCCGGCGAGCATGTCGATGGCCCGTGCGCCGTCGTGCGCCTCGTCCACCAGCATGCCCTCGTTTTCCAGGAGTTCGCGCATCACCTGGCGGCTTATGGGATTGTCCTCCACCAGGAGGGCCGCCCTGCCCGGGTAGCGCGCCGCGGTCTCGTCGCCCCGGTCCGGGGCTTCCGCGCTCCTCCCGCTTATTCCCAGGGTCTCCATTACTGTCTCCAGGAGGGTCGAAGGGGTCACGGGCTTCGCCAGGACGCGCCGTACGCCCGCCTCGCGCGCGCGCTCCCTGATGACGTCGGGATCGTACGCCGAAACGATGATGATCTCGGGGA
>JAGODA010000231.1 GCA_017998475.1 Spirochaetota bacterium
CCTCGTTAGACCTGTTGTGCGCGTAGACAGTAATGTAGCCGTTTTCGTGTTTCACCACGACCATGTTCCCGTACCCGTCTTTCCATCCGCTGAAAATCACGGTTCCGTCGGCGGCGGCGTGTATCGGCGTACCCGGATCCAGGCTGATATCGATGCCGCAGTGGAACTTTCTCTTTTTGGTGAAGGGATCGCGTCGGTGGCCGAAGCTCGAGGTAATCCTTCCCCGGGCCGGCCACGAGAAAGTCATCCGCGCGCGCTCCGTATCTCCGCGCGGAGCCCCGGCTACGGCCGCCGAATCTCCGCGCACCGCCTTCGGAGGAGATACGGGAGCCGTCGCTCCCGGAAGGAAGAGTTTCATGCCCGGACGCAGTAGTGTCGTTATCCCGTTGTGTGTTTGTATCCTCGCCATCTTCGTCCTGTAACGCGCCGCTATGCCGCTCAGCGTATCGCCTTCGCGCACGGTATAATAGACGCCTATTCTTGATGGAACGAGTATCTTTCTTCCCGGTTTCAGCGACTCGGGATTTTTAATTTCGTTGATTCCTATTATCGACCGGTGATCGGTGCCGAATTTCTTCGCGATCGACCACAGGTTGTCCCCGCGCTTTATTGTGTAACCCGTCGTATGCCAGCGCGGGTCCTTTTCTTTCAACTCTTTAAGGACCGATTCCGATGAAACCGTATTTTCCTTTTTCGCGGGACGCGTCTGCGCCGCATCTTTTGCCGGCATGAAGTCGTCGTCGTAGAGGATCATCCCGTTTATCTCACCCCCCTCGTCCTCCGGGGGATTTTCAGAGTCCATCTGGAGACCTTCTATTATTATGGCGTCCTCGAGCCTGTCCGTGTCGGGTGTTTTCTGAACCGGCCGGTCGTCGTTGCGTGCGGAGAGGCTTCCATACAGCGCCAGGGCGATTATCGACGCGGCCAGAATGACCGTCGGGATCGATGAAAAACGGTGGTCCATGCCTATATTTTCGGCCCGTTCGGCCCGCCGCTTTACGATTTGGCCTTGAGAATCGAGTCGTACAGTCCGGCCATGACCCTTTTGAGTTCTTCAATTCCTTCGCCGGTCCTCGCCGAACCCGTAATAGCCTCCGGGAACCTGGATCTCACGGCCTCCAGCGCCTCCGTTGAAGGCAGGAGATCGCATTTGTTGAAGAACAACACTGTCGGTATGTCCGAGCATTCCAGGGCGGCGAGCTCTTTTTCTACCGTCCTCATGTTACGGGACAGGTCCCTGGCCGTACTATCGACAACGTGGATGATGAAGTGCGCGTTACGAATCTCCTCGAGCGTCGACTTGAACGACTCCACGAGGTTGGCGGGAAGGTTGTTGATAAAGCCGACCGTATCCGTGACAAGCACTTTCCTCGCGTCGTCGAGATACACGATCCGGGTATAGGCGTCCAGGGTTGCGAAAAGGCGGTCTTCCACGAAGAGGTCGTCCCTGGCGAGAAGATTAAGCAGGGTGGATTTTCCGGCGTTCGTATACCCCGCCACAGCGCCGCGCACCTGACCCGAGCGGCCCCTGCGTATGAGCTTCCTGTGCTCGCTTATCTCCTCGAGCCTGTCGTTCAGCTTGGCGATCCTTCGGAGGATATGGCGGCGGTCGGTCTCCAGCATTTTTTCCCCTGGGCCGCGCGTACCGATTCCTCCGCCGAGCCGGGAGAGCACGCCGCCGAGGCCTTTCAGGCGCGGCAGGATGTACCTGAGCTGTGCGAGCTCGACCTGTATCTTCGACTCCGCGCTGCGCGCCCGCCGGGCGAAGATGTCGAGTATCACTTCCGTGCGCCCGACCACACGGCATTTGAAGATGGTTTCGAGGTTTCGAATCTGGGCGGGCTTTACCGCGTTCAGGTCGAATACGATGAGCCGGATGTTCTTTTCGGCGATGATTGAGGATATACGCTCGATCTGACCGCGCCCTATCAGATGGGCCGCATCGAGCGCCTGGCGCCGAAGGACGATCCGGTCGACGATGACCGCCCCCGCGGTGTCGACGAGCATGGCGAGCTCGTCGAGGGACTGTTCGACACCGTCCTCGTCCTGGGCGCCCAGGCGTATCGCCACCAGGAGAGAGCGTTCATCGGCCGATGACGGGATCCTGTTTACCGACGCATCCATTCAATTCTATCCGGGAGCCCGGCACGATACCGTTCGCGGCGAACCAGCCCCTGTTGACCTCGAGCGCGTAGCGCGCCGGATATCTCGATGGATACGTTATTGAGGTGTCGAGCGGTTCCATGTCCTGTATGTCGCTGATCGTTCCGTTCGCGCCGATGTAGGCTATGCTGAGGGGAACGTACGTGTTTTTCATCCAGAAATTAAGATACTGATCGCGGGTGAAAACGAACAGCATACCCGAATTTTTTTCAAGGCTTTTTCTGTGCATCAGGCCGCGCTGACGATCCATCTCGCTGGCGGCGAGCTCCACACGGAGCGGAACACGCCTGCCTTCGCGGTTGATTATGGTGATGGTGCAGGTTCGCGCCGCCGCGGGCACGGCCGGGGCCGCCATGATGACGGCGATGAGGGCTGCCGCCAGGGCCCTAGAACTGGTCATTGTACTCGAGGCGGATGATACGGTGCGCCCGCTCACCCGACTGGAAGAGAACACCGAATTCAACGCCCATTCGTCCGAGATACGAGAAGCGTATACCCACGTTGTGGAGCCATTCGTCCGATCGCCTGAAGTCGTAGTACACGCGCTCTGTCTCGTATTTCAACACGAAGAATTCGCCGATCGGGATGTCTGCACCGATAAAATACGCCGTGTCCTCGGGCACGTAGTCCGGCTGTGTCGGCATCCGGATGCCGCCGTGGATGTGCTGTTCGTCGTCAAGGAGGTAGATGGGCTTCGTGATGACGAAGTACGGTCCGTAGATCATCCGGTTGAGTTTGTTGGCGTCATTCTCGCGCTTTCCCTGTTCTCCGATATAAAAGGAATCGTAGCCTATCGCGAACGAGATCGGGAACCGTTCCCAGCCGTCGGTGAACTTGATCTTGGCGATCACGCCGGGGACGTTCGGCTCGGGGGCGTCCTTGCCGATCAGGTGCTGTACGTCGAAGGACGCTCCCAGGAAGAAGTTATCGTGCAGTCCGATAAGCGCTTTGAGCTCGACGCCGCCACGGTCATACCCGAGAAAAGAAAGCTGGTAGGTCCCCCGGCTTATGGTATACGCTGTCGGCGAATCGATGACGGTCGTATTGCGGACATAGTGCTGTGCGGACGCCGCGCCGGAGGACGTTAAAACAAGGATTGAGGTAACGACAAGAACTCGAACGTAATTGAAAACGGGCACCGCCCCCTCCCCTGTCGTACGGCGCGGTCCGCCGCGCCCTGGCATTTATCGCTGTATACCGCCGGCCCGGAGGGTGCGCGCACCCGGCCGGCTTCTGTTATTAGTATCGGGAGGTTCGGCGATTGAGTTTATCAGAATCGCCCGCGACAGGACTTCTGCAGTTCAAAAAGCGCGCGTATGCCCGATTCGGCCATGGCGAGCATCGTGTCGAGCTCTTTCCTGGAAAACGGCCGCATTTCGCCCGTTCCCTGCACCTCGATATAGTTGAACGAGTCGTCCATCACGACATTCATGTCCACTGTCGCGCGGGAATCCTCGGAGTACTCCAGGTCAAGTAGAGTCTCCCCGTCCACAATGCCGGCTGAAACCGCGGCGACCGCGCCTTTCAGCGGGTCCTCGGCAAGGCCCCCGCCGGCGAGAAGCAGATCGACGGCCCTTCGAAGCGCGATATACCCGCCGGTAATGGCGGCGGTCCGCGTGCCACCGTCGGCCTTCATCACGTCGCAGTCCACAGTTATCGAAAAACCACGTAGCCTGGAAAGGTCGGCGATACTTCGCAGCGAGCGTCCCACCAGCCGCTGGATCTCAACGGAGCGGCCGTCGGGACGCATGGGCCGTTTCTCCGTCCTCGGGATGGTGGAATACGGCAGCATGGTATATTCCGCGGTAACCCAGCCCCATCCCCGGTTTGCGGCATGATCCGGCACCGAGGTGGATACGCTCGCCACGCACAGCACGCGCGTCTCTCCCATCGTCATGAGTACGGCACCGCTTCCGGCGGTCTGAATATCGATTTCAGCGGAGAGCGGCCTCAGCTCGTCATTCGATCGGCCTTCTCTTGTCGAGTTCTTCATTCCTTCGCTTGAGCTCCTTGAGGTACTCCAGGTCTTTTATCTTCTTTTTCACGTTTTTATGGTACGGGTTATAGTCGCGGCAGCTTCGGAACTCGTCGAGCGCGGAGTCTATGTCGTTGGCGATATAGTACTTTACCGCCTTCTGGTAATGAGCCTCCGCCTTCAGCTGGTCCTCGAACGTGATTACCTTGGGGATGAGCTTGAAGGTAATTGAAAACGAGTACACGGGCCCGAAAATTCCGGTATCGCTGTACGACGCGTCGATGGAAAAGCCCACGTCCTTTACCGCGTAGTTGAATCCCATGCCAAGGCTGTATGTGCCCCCATCGTTGAAACGGTACCCGGTCCGAAGCGCGAGGATGTTGAAGTAGCTGAATTCGGCGCCCACGTTCGCCCGGAGGCTTTCCTCGAATCCGTAGGTAAAGTCGTACAGGTCGGAGCTGTCGATGAAATACTGCGAAAAGTCAAGGTTCAACCCGAACCAGCGCGTAAGATAATACGATGCGCCGAATCGCATGATCCTCGGAAGTTCGTCATCTTTCGCCTTCGTCCCCATGTTCTGCAGCGACATGCCGATGGTGAAGTTGCGGATCGGCGCATCGAACGGAGAGTACATGTACAGCCGCTTGAGGACACCCACGTCCGCGGCCACCGAATGAAGGGTAAGGGTGTCGATCTTCTGATGGATATACTTGATCGAACCGCCGACTTCCATAAAGCCAAGCGACTGGCCGTACGCCACGGTGAAACAGGCGTTATAGAAGGTTACGGTACCGGTTTTATTGCCGTCGACATCGATTTTATCGAACGGCGGTACCCAGAACACGGAATTGGAAAGCCCCATGAACCCGTAAAACAGGGGAAATGCCGCGCTGATGTTCTCGAACCGGGAGTCGAGGATGAGCTCCTGGTGCATTATTGAAAGCACCGGATAACGCATCGTGCCGAGTCCCGCGGGGTTGTAGTAGATGGAATTTATATCGTCGGTGGCGGCGGTGAACGCCTCGCCCATTCCCAGAGGACGGCTTCCCACGCCGATTTCCAGGAAATCGGCGCCCGACGTGCCAACCGATCCGGCGGCGTACGCCTCGTGCCACGGCGCAAAGGCCGAAAGGGCCCATATCGCCAGCGCTGCAAGTATCG
>JAGODA010000232.1 GCA_017998475.1 Spirochaetota bacterium
CGTCCCCATCCTCAAGGCGCGCTCCATGTCGGGCGGGCCGCTCGAGCGGGCGCTCTACGAGCGGCTTAAAAATGAAATCGTCGACGGCCTGAAAAAAATGGAGCGACTTGACGGCATCTATCTCTCGCTTCACGGCGCGATGGGGGTGATGGACATGCGCGACCCCGAAGGCGACCTCCTGGCGGCCATCCGGAGCCGCGTGAGCGCGACGGTGCCCATAGGCGTCACATTCGACCTCCACGCCAACCTCACCCGGAAAAGAATGGACGCGGCGACATTCGTCATCGGCTACCGGACCAACCCCCACAGGGACCATTACGACGTGGGATACAGCGCCGGCGAGATTTTAATGAAGACCATCCGCGGTGAGGTGAAGCCCGTCATGGCCTGGCGCAAGATGAAGCTCCTCAAGGGAGGCGGAATTAACGTGGATTTCCTTTCTCCGATGAGGCCCATATTCAAGGCGATGCGGAAGATGGAAAAGGACCCGCGCGTTCTCAGCGTGTCCGATTTCCCGGTGCACATCTGGCTGGACGACCCCGAGCTCGGCTGGAGCACTGTCGCCGTGACCGACGGGGACCGTACGCTCGCCGAAAAACTCGCCGACGAGATCGCCGATAAAAACTGGGAGGTGCGCGACGCGCCTCATCCACATCCGAGCACCGTGCAAGAGGCCATCGCGATAGCCCGTTCGAAAAGCATCGCGCGCATGTTCGGCACGGTCGTCTTCTGCGACACCTCGGACGCCGTGGGCACCGGAACTCCGGGTGAAAACACCTGGATACTGAAAAGCCTCGTCGAGGAGGCCCCCGACCTGATATCCTACGTCCCGGTGCGCGACAGCGAGGCCGCGGCATTCGCGCACGCGAAGGAGCTCAACGAAAGCGTGACCCTCACGGTTGGCGGCAGGCTCGACAGGGTCTACAACCGGCCGTTCACCTTTACCGGCGTCCTCGTACACAAAAGCCAGGGCAGGCTCGGTAAAACGGTCGTTCTGCGCGACCGTGGCGTTCATCTGATACTCACCGAGCATCCGGATTCCACGCCGCGGCCGTCCTATTTTACGGACCTCGGCCTGTCGCTCTGGAAGGCGGACATCGTCGTGGTAAAGAACCTTTTCCCGTTCCGCTTCTTCTATCTTCTCTACAACAGGAAGACCGTCAACGTCATGACGCCGGGACTCTCGAACGTCGATGTCTTCGCGCTCGACTATCGCTCCATTCCGCGGCCCATTTACCCGCTGGATAAAATCGACTCCTGGCGCTAGATGCTCCCGCTTTTTACGCGGCCGTCCACGGCCGCGTAAAAAAAAATGAAGACCGGATGAAAGGGGGATAGACTTTACTCCCCGGTGTGCGCACGCCCCGGCCCGTATCACCGGCCGGCGCTGGAAAGTGGAAAATGTGCTTGACCCGCACCCCCCGCGGCACTGTTCTTAGCCACCTGAAAGGAAACAGCCATGGAAATACGCAACGTAGCGATCATCGCACACGTCGACCACGGGAAGACAACTCTTGTCGACAAGCTCCTCATGCAGTGCAGGGTGTTCCGCGAGAATCAGGAGGTCCGCGAATGCTTTCTCGATTCGAACGACCTGGAACGCGAGCGCGGCATCACCATCTTCGCCAAGAACATCGCGATCTCGTACAGGGGGGCAAAGATAAACCTTATCGACACCCCGGGACACGCCGATTTCGGGGGCGAGGTGGAGCGCGTCTTAAAGATGGCCGACGGCGTCCTGCTGCTTGTGGACGCCTTCGAGGGCGCAATGCCGCAGACGCGATTCGTCCTCCAGAAAGCGCTCGAGCTCGAGCTCACTCCCATCGTGGTGATCAACAAGATGGACAGGCCGAACCGTCGGCCAGCCGAGGTGCTCAACGAGGTATACGATCTTTTCATAGATCTCGACGCCCACGACGAACAGCTCGAATTCCCGGTGCTCTACGCATCCGGCCGCGAGGGGTGGGTATCCGCCTCGCCCGATCAGGCCGGCACGGACCTTTCACCGCTCCTCGACACAATACTCGAACGCATCCCTCCTCCGGAGCGCAAGGACGGCCCGCTCCAGATGCAGGTAACCACCATCGGATATTCGGACTACGTGGGACGGATCGCGATCGGACGCATATTCCGCGGATCGATCGAGCAGAACGGCCAGGTGGTGCTCCTGGGCCGGGACGGTGTCAGCAAGAAATCGACGGTGCGCGAGCTCTACACTTTCGAGGGGCTGGACCGCACGCGCGTCGAGCGCGCCGGCTGCGGAGACATCTGCGCGATAGTCGGCCTCGAGAGCGTGGAGATCGGCGATACCGTGGCCGACGCGGAGAACCCCGAACCCCTGCCCGTAATACGCGTCGACGAGCCCACAATGAGCATGCTCTTTCTCGTGAATAACTCCCCCTTCTACGGAGAGGAGGGCAAATATGTAACCGGCAGGCATCTGCGCGAGCGGCTCATCCGCGAGACCGAGAGCAATGTGGCGCTGCGCATAGAGGAATCCTCCGCGGTCGACGGCTTCAAGGTGTACGGGAGGGGCATACTCCACCTCTCGATCCTTATCGAAAACATGCGCCGCGAGGGCTACGAGTTCCAGGTGGGGCAGCCGCGCGTCATATACAAGGAAATCAACGGCCACAAGGCCGAACCCGTGGAGGTACTGATCGTCGACGTGCCTTCCGAGAGCGCCGGGAAGGTGATCGAGGCGGTCAGTAAAAAACGAGGCGAGCTCAAGCAGATGGAAACCATGGGCGGCCGCCAGCGGCTCGAATTCCACATTCCATCCCGCGGCCTGATCGGCCTGCGAACGCGCCTGCTCAACCTGAGCGCGGGCGAGGCCGTCATGCACCATCGTTTCTATCAGTACGAGTACTTCAAGGGATCGATCCCGCACCGCACCAACGGCGTGCTCATTTCCATGCAGGGGGGGGAGGCGGTCGCGTACGCGCTCGACAGCCTTCAGTCCCGCGGGCGCTTCTTCATCGCGCCGGGCGAACGCGTCTACGAGGGACAGGTCGTCGGCGAGAACAACAAGGAAGGCGACATCGTCGTCAACGTACAGAAAACAAAAAAGCTCACCAACATGCGCGCGGCGGGGAGCGAGGACGCGATCCGCCTGACGCCGCCGGTGCGTTTCTCGCTGGAGGAGGCGCTGGAATTCATTAACGACGACGAGCTCGTCGAGATCACCCCTTCGTCAATGCGCATCCGCAAGACGATCCTCGACGAGAACAGGCGCAAGAAGGACGGAAACCGAAGGCGCGAGGAGGAAATCAGCGCAGCGGGCTGCTGAAAACCGCCGTGTTACCGGCGTTATCCGAACACCTGAGAAATACGTGACGATATCCGCCGTCGAATGCCGACAGGGGCAGAACCATTTCGACCCAGCGCCGGTCGTTGTCGTAGACACAGGGAATCCTTTCCCCGTCGAATACGCACTCTACCGACGACTCCCGAAGGCGGGAGAGACCGTCGTACGCCTCCAGGCGCAGCTTTCTGTACGGACCGTCGTCCTCCATGAACTCGTGGGTCGGGGGAAGACCGATAACGGGCGCCACAGTATCGCGCAGCAGCGCGTAATACCCCCCCGATACGCCCCGCGCGCCGTACTCCCGCCTCGATGCTGAATAGGTTGTGGGAAGCGGCCGGGGCGGCCTCCCTTCGTAAAAATGATAGATCATCACATCGGCCCTTCGCGGCCCCTGTATCGAGATATCGGCGGGGACGTCGAACTGAAGGTCGAAGGGAGACAGCGCGGCCGCCGCGAGTATATCGTTCTCTCGCAACGCCCCGAGCCCCCGGACGGTGAGCGCATCTTTCGGGGGGATCGCCGCCAGCCTGAGCGCGGACCCCGTACGCAGGGAGCCGCGGCCCAACCGGACCGTAACGGCGCCCCCGGGGGCGGTAAGCTGGGCCTGCTCTCCCCGCCGCACCTTCAGCCATCCATGCGAGTCGACCGGGGTGGCGTCTCCTTTTATAACGATCTCCACCGCCGAAGAATTTCCCGCCGCGTCGGCGGCGACAACCCTGAAGCGCCTCGGATCGCGCCCGGGAACGATATAACCGTCGCCGTCGGGGCCGATACCGCTGAAACCGTTGCCGTCCCTTTTACAGAGGAAATATGTGTACGTCACGGAGCCGTCGATGGTCGATTTCGAAATGTCGTAGACCATATGTCCGTAGCGGAGGTCTGAATACCGTATCAGATCGAAACGCACGGAAAAAACACCGCTATCGCCCTCGAGAACGCCGAGCCTGTGAACGGCGACCCTGTTCGGAGAATTGACTCTGTCATAGCACGAGATTTTAAGAAAAACCCGCGCGCCGGAAGGGCAGGAAACCGCCGCCTCATCGGGAGTGTAGCCGCGCCATCCCCTGCGGACTCCGATCGCTCGTTCAGATACCGTGGCGCCGTTCTCCTCCACGCAGACGAACAGGCGTTCGATCACCGGCGGCTCCGTATCGCGCAGCGCGTGGAAGGCGAGCGGGTTGAGGTACCCCTCGCGGGAGCGGAGCTCGTAATGCAGGTGCGGCGGGCCGCTCCCGGACTCGCCCGTGTAGGCCACCACCTGTTTTCGATCGAACACCGGCCGGAGCTTGCCGAAGCGGAAGTCGATATCGTCCGAATTATATAACAGCTTCAGTATCCCGACGAAGGTGTTGAGACGGGCTTTCCCCTCCCCGAACGAATCCAGATGTCCGTACACCGATTCGACACCGTCGTGCGCCAGAAAAAGCGCGTTGCCGTAACCGCCCGGTTTCGACATCACCCTTACGACCGCGCCGGCCGCCGGGGCGTACACCGGGTGGCCGTTCAGCCCTCCGGTACGCACATCCACTCCGGTGTGCAGCGTGCGGCCTCGCACCTCTCCCAGCGTGGCGGAAAGCTGGTCGAGCCCCGCAAGGGGCCATGCCAGGCGCTCGGGCGCGCCCTGCGCGAGTGCGAGGGCGCACGCCGCGCCTGCAAGCGCCGCATACGCCGCGAAACCCGTTATTCTCCACCGACCGCTCATGCCGAACAGACCCATCACCACCGTATTTAAAAACGCCCGCCGCGACCGGGCGCCTTCGCCTCGCGACAGCATGTCGCCGCCGGCGGTAAATTCAAGTAAAAATACCGAGGAGCGCGCCGAATGCTTGACCGCCGCCCTCCCGCCGGGCATACTGAAAGAGCGTGCGGAATACGCGGAACACCGGCGATCGAAAACGCATTCGCATAGAGGAAAAACCGTACGGGGCGGAGGTGATGTGATGGCGGGACGAACGGCGCTTGTCGTG
>JAGODA010000233.1 GCA_017998475.1 Spirochaetota bacterium
CGGGATTTCGGCGCCGACGTCTCCCGAGCGATCGGCGAACTTGCCGGCGCGAGCGACATCATCATCATCGCCGTAAAGCCCGACGCACTCCCCTCCGTGCTGAAGGAGCTCAAGGGCCTTCCCGCCGGCAGGCTTCTCGTCTCGATCGTGGCGGGCGCGTCGACCGAATCCATGGAAAAGGCCCTCCCTCCCGCGCAGAAGCTGGTGCGCGCCATGCCGAACACGCCGGCGCTCGTCGGCGAGGGCATGACCGTGCTCGCCGCCGGGGCCCATGCCGACGCCGACTCGATGGCGCTCGCCGAGGAGCTGTTTTCGCATACCGGGAAAACGCTCGTCCTCCCCGAACGCCTGATGGACGCCGTTACCGGACTTTCCGGAAGCGGGCCCGCCTTCGTTTTTACCATGATCCAGGCGATGGCCGACGGCGGAGTGAAGACCGGCATCCCGCGCGAGCGGGCGCTGCTTCTCGCCGCGCAGACGGTGCTGGGCGCGGCGCGCATGGTGCTCGAGACAGGAGACGATCCGGCCGTGCTCAGGGGCCGCGTGGCCTCTCCGGGCGGAACCACCATCGAGGGACTGCACGCGCTCGAGCGGGCGGGCTTTTCGGGAATCGTGATGGACGCCGTCGAGGCGGCGGCGCTTAAATCCGCGCGGCTCGGAGAGAAGAAGTGAGCGGCGGCTGGCCCATCACCAATTACCACATCTGGCAGGCCAAAAAGGCGCTGAAGGCGCTCGTCTCGCTTTCGGTGATAGTCGTCGTTACGGGAAATATCATCGCCGCGATTTTCGTTTCGAAGGTGCGCGTCGAGGATTCCGCGTACCGGGTGCGCGAGGGCTTCCCCATGTTCACCGCGCACGACGCGTACATCCGGTTCATACAAACCTATCCGCACGACCCGGGCGTGAAGCTCGCCGTTCACACCATGCGCCCGGGCGAGTCCTACTGGGACGCGGCGCGCCAGTACCGCGTTTCAATCGACACCATCATCGCCGCAAACCCCTTTCTGGAGTCGCTCCTCGCGCGCGAGGGGACCTCGATCGTGGTGCCGCGGGAGGACGGCGTCCTTTTCGCCGTGGACGGTTTCTACGACGCTTACCGCATGGCGAGGCTCACCGGGCACGACGGCCCCGTCCGCGGCGAATACCGGCAGTCGGTATTCCGGATACTGTCGCCCGACGACATACGACTGGCTTTCATCCCCGACACACGGCCGGCGCTGGTAAGCGAAAAGCTCGATGCGCTGTACACCATCCGGCGTATCTTCCAGAACCCGATACGCGGCGGCCTGTATTCCTCGCTTTACGGCGACCGCGTCGATCCGATGTTCGAGGGCATGGCCTTTCACAACGGCATCGACATAATGACGCGCATGGGCACTCCGATACGCCCGGCGCGCGAGGGTATGGTGGCCTCCACCGGCTGGATGGACGGATACGGGCAGACCGTGGTGGTGCAGCACCCTGACGGATACGTCACCTGGTACGGCCACTGCTCGTCGATCAAGGTGAAGCGCGGAGACTGGGTCACCAAAAAGGACGTTATAGCGCTTGTCGGCTCCACCGGCCGTTCGACAGGCCCCCACCTTCACTTCATGGTTATGCGGCACGGCCAGATGATCGACCCCCTGCTGTTCGTCTGGTAGCCCATTGACGGGCCGCGGGCGGCAAGCGCAGTCAATCGAGCGGAGACCCGGTACGAGATGAACGACGAACCAGTTGAAATCTCCCTGAACGACGAAATCGACCTCCATCATTTCCATCCCCGCGACGCGAAAGCGCTGCTGAATGAATTTATTGACATTTCAATCGAGCGGGGATTGACTGAAGTGCGCATCGTGCACGGAAGAGGAAGGTCCGTGATAAAGAAAATCGTGCTCGACGAGCTCGGGAGAAACCCCCTGGTGGAAAGGTTCGCCGACGACGGCGCCAACTGGGGCGCGACCAGGGTCTTTCTCAAGCGGCCTTAAAACGGGCGCACGGTGCCGCCTCGCGGCGGGGGATTCGGTCAACAACTCATGAGAAAGCTTACCGGAAGGGTTTCGAAAAAGAAGGGGCTCCCCCCGGGGGCGCTCGTACACGTCGGCGACAGGAAAACCGAAGCCACGAAGATCCTCGTTGTCGAGTACAACGAGGGAAGCTACAATATCTGCGACACGGAGAGCATCGCAGAATGCAGTTCGTCGATTGAAAAGCCCTCGGTCCGCTGGATCGACATCGTGGGCATCGACCGGGTCGACGTCGTCGCCGAGGCGGGGAGCCTCTACGAGCTCCATCCCCTCGTCATGGAGGACATCCTTAACACCAGCCAGCGGCCGAAAATCGACGAGTGGGACGACTACACCTTCATCGTTTTGAAGGCCCTGCACTACGGCGATTCCGGCGGCGAGATCACCGCCGAGCAGGTAAGCATTGTGCTGAAGGGCGACACCGTCATCACCTTCCAGGAGATCGAGGGTGACGACTTCCTGCCCGTAATCGACCGCATCATCAACGACCGCGGCAGGATTCGAAAGCTCGGCGCCGACTTTCTCGTCTACGCGATCATAGACTCCATTGTGGATAATTATTTCGGCATACTCGAGCGCCTGGGCGACCGTATTGAATCGCTGGAAGACGAGCTTTTAAGCGATCCGCGCAGGGAAACAATCCACAATATACATTCCCTCAAGAAGGAAATGATATTCCTTCGCAAGTCCGTATGGCCGCTGCGCGAGGTCATCTCCAGGCTCGAACGCGGCGAGGGCGACGCCTTCGGGGATTCCACCATCGTCTATCTCAGGGACATCCACGACCACATCGTCCAGATCATCGATACGATCGAGCTTTTCAGGGATATGCTTTCAGGGATGCTCGACATCTATCTGACCAGCGTCAACAACCGCCTGAACGAGGTGATGAAGCTCCTCACCGTGATCACGACGATCTTCATCCCCCTGAGCTTTATAGCCGGTGTATACGGCATGAATTTCCGCTTCATGCCGGAGCTCGAGTGGCGCTGGTCGTATTTCGCGGTCATCATCCTCATGGCGGCGATCGGTCTGTCCATGTTCGCCTATTTCAAAAGAAAGCGCTGGATTTAGGCCCGTACGCGAAAAATTAATTAATGCTTGAATGAAATGTGTATTTTACCGGAAATGCGCTACTATGCGTACGGGCGGTTATCCGCGCCGGTATAATCTTGATCCGCCGCGTCTGAGCGGCACAGGGGGGGGAACAGAATGCTCCATACATATCTCATATGGGGGGGGTTCATCATCTTTATACTCGGCCTTCTTATCCTGGACCTCAAGGTGCTCCAGAAGGACGACCATGAAATCAAGGTACGTGAAGCGCTGGCCTGGACGGGTTTCTGGATAGTGCTCGCGCTAATGTTCAACGCGGGCGTCTATTATTTCGAGGGCACGCAGAAGGCGCTGGAATTCCTCACCGCGTATCTCATCGAGAAATCGCTGAGCGTGGACAACATCTTCGTTTTCCTTATGGTGTTCTCGTATTTCGGCATCCCGTCGAAATACCAGCACAGGGTTCTGTTCTGGGGTATCATCGGTGCGCTTATCATGCGCGCGGCCTTCATCCTGGTGGGTGTTGCCCTCATCGAGAGGATACACTGGATCATCTACGTATTCGGGGCATTCCTTATCTTCATCGGGATTAAAATGGCCCTTGAAAAGGAGAAGGAGATCCATCCCGAGAAAAACCCGGTTTTGAAATACTTCCGGAAAATCATGCCCGTAACCAAAGAATTCGTCGGACACGACTTCTTCACGAAAAAGGGCACTCGCTGGGCGGCCACGCCGCTGTTCGTCGTCCTGCTTGTGATCGAGAGCACCGATGTCGTGTTTGCAGTCGATTCCATCCCCGCGGTGCTCGCGATCAGTCATGATCCGTTCATAGTATACACCTCGAACGTGTTCGCCATCCTCGGGCTGCGCGCCCTGTACTTCGCCATCGCCGGGGTCATGCAGCTGTTCCACTATCTGAATTACGGTCTCGCGTTCATTCTGGTTTTCGTGGGAATAAAAATGATCCTCGCCGATTTCTACAAGCTGCCTGTTTCGGTCGCGCTCGGAGTGATCGCGGGAGTGCTGGCCATTTCGGTCATCGCCTCGCTGATGTTCCCGAAAAAAACCGATCCGGTCGCCCCGGGCACCGCGGATAAACAGTGAGCCCGGTGTCCCACGACAGGCTCCGCTCGGTCCTCGAATGGGATTCGATAGTTTCGGAGATAGCGGCGCGGTGCTCGTCCGATCCAGGCAAGAATGCCGCCGCGGAGCTCGCACCGCTCGCGCCCGACGGTATACGCAAACGCCTGCGTGCGATAAGCGAAATACGCGGGCTCGACGAAAGGGGCACGTCGTTCGACTTCAGGGGGCTACGGGACATAAGCGAACCCGCCGGCCGCGCCGCGAAGGGCGCCGTTCTCGGATTGAGCGAGCTCTTTACCATACGCTCGTTCATAATGGCCTCCCAGCGCGTTCTCGCTTTCCTCAAACACTACGCGGACGACCTGCCCTCCCTCTCCGAGGAGCGTGACCGGCTCGCCCCCCTGAAACGGGAGGGAGAGGCGCTCATACCGGCGATGACGGACAACGGAGAGCTAAACGACGCCCGTTTCCCGAAGCTTCGCCGCATCCGCGCCGACATCCAGGAGACACGCGCCGAAATCGAGAAGCGCATGAACGCGATGGTGCACTCCGCCGCGCTCGAAAAGGCGCTGCAGGAAAAAGTCTTCACGACCAGAAACGACCGTTACGTGCTGCTGGTCAAGTCCGCCATGCGCGGACGAGTCCGGGGCACCGGTCTCGATGTTTCGGCGAGCGGCGCCACGCTTTTCATAGAACCGGAGGAGATCCAGCCCCTCGACAACCGCCTCATCGCGCTCAATTTCGACTTTCAGATCGAAACCTCCCGAATAATGCGCGAGCTCAGTCAGGCCGTGGGCGAAGGCTCCACGGGCCTCGTCGAGAACCTGTCTGTCCTCGCAGGGCTCGACCTGCTTTCGGGCGCCGCGCGCTTCTCTTCGGCCATCCGGGCCTCCGAACCCGAGCTCGCCGACGAACCGGTCATGCGCCTCTACGGCGCGCGGCATCCCCTGCTCTACCTGATGCACGGCGACAGGGTCGTGCCGAACGACCTGTCCCTCGGCGAATCGTACAACTGCCTTATCATCTCCGGCGCGAACACCGGCGGAAAGACCGTGCTCCTTAAAACGGCCGGGCTCTGCGCGCTCATGCTTCGCC
>JAGODA010000234.1 GCA_017998475.1 Spirochaetota bacterium
GGTTATCTCGCCGGGCGTGTCGAGCCGGGGCCGGTCCACGGAGATCTCGAGGTTCTTGAAGCGCGAGTCCACGCGCGCGCCGCGGGAACTGTACACCCACACCACGCGCGAGGCGGTGATGAGGTTTTCCCCGCGGTCGCTCGCCGTGGCGAGTATGTCGAACTCGCCGTAGAGGTCGAACTTTTTCGGAAGCTCGAGGCGGTAATTCCCCTTCTCGTCGGTCCGGAATTTCCGCTCGAATACGGGCGCCCTGTCGTGCACGTAGACGCGCTGCCACGGCTTCCAGATGTAGCGAAGCACCTTTATTTCCACCGGTGCGCTGACGGGCGTGCCGTCGTGGGCGATCGTCCTCACCTCGACGATCTTCTTTTCGTCGTCGGCGAAGAAGGACTGCTCCGGGTTGATTTTGATGTAAAAGTCGCCGCGGCCCACCCGGACACTCGCGCGGGAGGTGATGCTGACGTTCGACCTGTCCACTATCGTCGCCTCGAGCGTTATCTCGCGGTCGTACGGAAAGCTTCCGCAGGCCAGGCGCAGGGCGGCCACGCCGTTGTCGTCCAGATAGCGCTCGCCTTCCAGCTTTATCCGGTTGTAGGCCTCGCCCGGGCCGTAGTCCTCCTCCCACCAGTAGGTGGTGTCGGTGTCGCGCAGGCGGCTTTCGTAGAAGCGGTATTTTACCAGGGCGCCCTTGAGCGGCGCGCCGAAGAAATATTTCGCGTCGACGCGGAACTCGGCCGTATCGCCGTTGATGAAGTAGGGACGGGCGGGGGTGATGTCGATGCGGAATTCGGGTTTCCGGTACTGCTCCACGTAAAAGCGCCCGGTGCCGTACAGGTTGTCGGCCGACGTACCGACGCGTATGCGGTATTCGCCCAGGCGCGCCTCACCGTCGAGCTTTATTGAACCGCTCGCGGCGCCCCACTCGTCGAGCGTCGCGCTTCCGCTTCGCACCGTCTCGTCGAGGTCCGCGTTCACGATCTCGTAGTGGACGGGGGTCGAGGCGAGCGCGGAAAAGCGCCGCTCGCGCTTTTTGGCTATGATCTTATAGAACACCGTGTCGCCCGAACGGTAGACGGGGCGGTCCGTATAGACGAAGAACTTCGTTTCCTCGCGGGCGAAGGAGTAGGGCGAGCCGGTGCTGGCGAAGGCGTAACTGTTGTCCGGAGCGACGGCGAGCACGGAGAGGTGCTGGCCGCTTTTCAGCGGGTGGTGGAATACTCCCGAGGCGTCGGTCTTTCCGCGGTGCACGATCCTGACCGGCAGGTCCTCCAGGCGCTCCGGCGGCTTCGTAGCGGTCCGGCGGGCGCGGGCCTCGGGCTTCGCCGGGGTGTTGTCGAAGACGACGATGGAGGCGTTGGCCACCGGCTCGTTCGTCACGAGGCTTGTAACGTACGCGAATATCGAATCGCGCGATCGCTTCACCACGAGCCCCGTCGATGTGACGGTGAAGAACTTGCGGTCGACGGCGCGCCCGGCCCCGGCGACCTCCACGCAGTAGGCCCCCGCCGGGAGGGGTTCGCTGAGGTCCATGGACTGGTAGCGCCACTCGTAGGGCTGAAAATCCTCGACCGGGAGCTCCCATTCGCGCACTGTCTCAAGTTTCGCGGCGCGGACGTCGAGCGTGTTGGGGTCGACGCGGCCGGACAGTATCAGGCCCATCGGAACCCGGTAGATCCGGGCCTGTATCTTTTCGAGGCGGATCGTCTTGAGGTTGAACTCCACCTTCATCCCCGGCGCGAAGGTGTAGCGGTACGCGTACACCTGGAGCTGGGGCTCCTTCGGCTTTACGGTGAAATCGAAGCCCTTTATCTCGGCCCCCTCCTGTATGGCGATGGGCGGCGTGTTCAGCGCGTAGAAGCCCTCGTGCGAGAGCGCGACCGCGTACGAACCGGGCTTGATGTCGTCGATCCGGTAGCTGCCGTCGTGGTACGAGACCGCACCGTGCGCGACCCGTCCTTTGAGCGTGATGTTCATGTTGACCGCCGGGCTGTCCACGTCCTGTATTTTAATGACCCCGGAGAGCGAGGCCGGTCGGAAGAGCCTCATGGGAAGCTCGAAGCGCTCGCCGCTTTTCAGGCGCTGGATGACGGCCGTTTCGGCGATGTAACCGCTTTTAGAGAAGGCGACCGTGTACGAGCCCTCGGCCAGGCGGGCGAACGAGTACCTGCCCGCCCCGTCGCTCGCGCCGATGAGCGGGCGTTCAGGCTCGGAGCCTTCGTACTCGCCCCCGTGCCGAGGCGAGAGCCTGACCTCGACCCCGGCGAGCGGCGCCCCCGTAGAATCGCGCACAACGCCCTCGAGCAGCGCCTCGCGCCGGAGCTCGATCGAATACTTTCCCGCGGCGATCGACTCGGTCGTTACGTACGGGACATATCCGTCGGCGCTCACCTCGATGCGGTAGCGGACGTGCCTGATGAATTCGTCGACGCGGAACCTTCCGCCCGAATCGGTCTCGATGCGGTAATAGCCCATTCCCATGTTCGCGTTCTTGATCTCGACCGTCGCGCCGCGGATTCCCTTCCGCGTCACCGCGTCGATGACCGTTCCCTCGATTACCTCGGAGCGGGCGAGATCCGACGAGGGGGCCTTTTTGTAAACGGTCCTTCCGTCGGGCAGGACCTCGCGCCCCGCGGTCGCGCAGGCGAGCGCCCCGGCAAGCAGTATAATGAGAGGGGCGATGGATGCCGTCTTTGCTTTTCGTGAACGCATTATCATATTCTCCGGGAAATAAGATCGCGCGCCGGGTGGCGCGGCTTCAGCGTATCGTTACGGCGCGGAAGGCAGCGCACTGCGCGACCGTTCCGGACCGGAGTATCGTTTCGAGGCGGTCGCGGTTCCGTATTTCGGAAGGTACCAGAACCAGCCTCTCGCCGGTTTCGAAATATATCATAAGGCCGTAGCGGGAAAAATCAACCCGATTTATATCGTCAACGGATACGGGTTCGTCCGCCACGGTGAGCACGATCGTGGTGTCCTCCAGTTCCGCTATGTCGGGCGGCGTGTGCCTGGGGTCGGCGTAAAGGGCGCCGGCGACGTATTCTTTCAACGTGAGTGAGGCATCGTCCGATTTGTGGTGGAAGGCCCCGTAACATCCCCGCACCTTCGCGCCCTTGATAAAGGTGACGAACAGCCCCAGTTTGCCGTGGTACAGGGGAAGCCCCGCCGGTACGGCCCGTTCGCATTCCGCGCCCGTCAGTTTCCCCAGCGCGACGCAGCGCATCCACGCGGTCAGTTGGCGGGCCCCGTTTCCGCGGGCGAATACCGCCCACTCGCGGAGCGGATCGTCGGCCGGCGTCTGAAGGGGGGTGAAGAGGGCGAGGACGATGAGCAGGGCTCGCGTCATTTCAGGTACACCGCCGGGTAGTAGTCGCGGTAGAGCAGGAGGGACTCGATGAATGTCCCGCCCGCGTATTTCTTCCTGTATACGCTGACGCTTATTCCGCCCCGCAGACGGCGGCCGTCGTCCTCGATGGGATGGTCCGCTTCCTCCTCCTCGGCGACCAGCTCGTACCGGAAGGGGGGAGGAGCTTCGGCCCGCACGCGTATCACCAGGCTCTTTCCGTCCGCGATCGCGTCGATGTAGAGCTTCTGGTCGTATGGGTTTCGCATGCGAAGGTCTTTTTTGCCGTATTTAATGGTGGCGTCCAGGCCGGGCGGCACGTAGGTAACCGGCTGGAAATGCCGGTGCCGTTCGGCGATCGCGCAGCCGGCGGCAAGCAGCGCGTTGAAGAGCGTCGAGGAGACCTGGCACAGCCCGCCCCCGGGCTCATAGCGCACCTCGTCGCGGTAGAGCACGGCCCCGTTCCTGTAGCCGTTCCGCACCGAGCCCTCTCCGACGGTATCGTTAAAGGAAAAGACTGATTTCGGCGGCATGACGCGGCCGTCCAGCTTCGCGCAGGCCAGGCGGATATTGTGCCGCACGGCCTCGTCCTGGTCCTCGATGGATGTGGCGAACGAGGCGATGACGGCGGGACGCCCGTCCGCCGGCGGCGTGTCGGGCCGGAGGTTAAGGACGAGCGCAAGGGCCAGAATAAGGCGTGCGGGCATCGTGATATTCCTCCATCAGGCCGGGGTAGGGCAGCGGAGGGTCGCCCGCTTCGCCGGTCCGGCCGTTCCAGTCTAGCCGCGTTGTCCGCCCCGGGTCAACCATAAACCCGCCGGCCGGGTGCCCTGAAAAATGAGGAAAAAATAAATTATGGTTGCCTTTCGAGGAGTGTCGGGGTATGTTTCCGGCTGTAATTGCGGGCGTACGCAGGCGGTCGGAACGAACGGGATACATGTTCGACAACGATAACAAGATATTCGTCCTCGATACCAACGTCGTCCTCTACGATTACCGCTGTATTTATTCCTTCGAAGAGCATTCCGTCGTAATTCCCATTACCCTGCTCGAGGAAATCGACCGCTTCAAGCGCGGCAACGAGATCATCAATTTCAACGCCCGTGAGTTTTCGCGCGAGCTCGACTCGCTCATCGGCGACCGCCTTCTCAACGAGGGCGTGGCGCTCGAATCGGGCGGCACCATCGTAGTCAACACGAACATCCGGAAGGACGAACACCTCCGCGAGATATTCTGGGAGGACACGCCCGACCACCGTATCCTCTCGCTCGCGTACAACCTGGCCAGGGAGCACGGGTTCGGCCGCGTGTTCCTCGTGAGCAAGGACATCAACCTCCGGATGAAGGCCAAGAGCGTCGGCCTGATGGCGGAGGATTACGAGACCGGCAAGGTCAAGGACCTCGACGAGCTCTACACGGGGAAGAACCTGGTGGAGGAGGTCCCGTCGGAGCTCATCGACGCCATCTACCGCGAGGGCTCCATCCGGCTCGACGACTCCGGCATGGCGGTCGAGCCGCATCCAAACGAGTTCTTCATCATGCGCAACGGAACAAAGAGCATCCTCACCACCTACATGAAGGATGACAGGGCGCTCAGGCTCGTGGAAAAAAAGAAGGCCTACGGCATCACGCCGCGCAACGCCGAGCAGACCTTCGCGCTGAACGCGCTGCTCAATCCCGCGACAAGCCTTGTCACGCTGTCGGGGAAGGCGGGCACCGGCAAGACGCTCATGGCGCTCGCGGCCGCGCTCGAATGCCGCAGGGAATACAAGCAGATCCTGCTCGCGAAACCCATCATCCCCCTCTCGAACCGCGACATAGGCTACCTGCCCGGCGACATAC
>JAGODA010000235.1 GCA_017998475.1 Spirochaetota bacterium
GTGGTCCCGCGAACGATGTTGCGGGCGGTGTTTCCGGAGCGGCCCTGTTCCGGGCGCGTTACGGAATTGTCGCGGTTTCTGTCAGAATACACGATCAGGCGCCTTTGTCAAGTCGTGAAGAATTACGCGGGCGGGGCAACATAATCGATCTACTGCATAGGATTGTGCACTCGTGCCGGCCTTCACACCCTCTTCAACACGTGCGCGAACGGATGCGGCACGCGCGAGCTCGAGCCCTTCAGGCGCGCGGTGAGATATTCGACGAAGGTGACCACGGGATTTACCGGCACGTAGGTCGCCGGGTTGACCTTCATCAGGTGAAAGAGCGCCTCGGCGGTGGCGGACAGGTCGTTGCACTCGCCGCTCAGGTACACGTTCTTCCGGCCGAGCCTGCGGATGAGCCTTTCGGAGACTTCCTCGATCGCGCAGTGCCCGGCCACGAGCACGCGACCGTCGATCGAATCGACCGTCTTTGCGTCATGCCCTTTTCCCATCAAGAGAGTCCATCCCCCCCTGCCGGCGGTGTCCAGGTACATGGTCTGCATGGCGCAGAGCGGGTTGTTGACGCAGCCCTCGCGGCAGGCGAGCTTCGTTCCCTTCACGAGGCGCACGTCGTCCGGAAAGAGCGGATAGAGGTCCCAGGGGTAGTGCCCGGAGAGCGGCATGTCGCCGAGAAGGTCGATGTTCTTCAGGCTTTTAAGGTCGCCGCGAAGCTCGATATCACGCTCGCTTTTTACGCCCCCGGAAAGGCCGCGCCTGACGGCGAGATCGAGGTGAGGCACGTCCCTAATCCCGAGGCCGAAAACGCGCGCGCCGGCTATGTCGGCGGCGACAACATTGGCGCTCGCCAGCAGGACGCGGAAGGGTTTCACCTGTCGGTCGGCGAGCGCCGTGGCGAAATAGTGACCGTGGATGGTGCCTTCCACGCCCTCGATGAGCGTGACGTCGGGCCGGATGTGGCCGAGCACGTCGACGAGCTTATGGGGCAGGTTGTAATTGTGGTCGAATCCGCGGCTGCGCTGCATGGGGAAGCCCCACTGGTTTTTCACGCCGAGCGTAACCACCCCCATGGAATGAGTCTTGAGCTTGGGAACATTTATGTAGAGGTGACGATCGCGCTCGTTCATGAGTTTGAGCACCGTTTCGGGCATGATGAACGAGCTGAGGTCGTAGCCGTCCGGATGGGCGGCGGAGGCCGGCGCGCGGCCGGGGAAGGGGAGTGTGCCGCCTTTCTCCTCATCGAGGAAAACGGGGACGGCGCCTGTCTCGCGGCAGAGCCTGGTATAGCCCGCGGCGCGGTATACCAGGCGGGTGAAGTTCGCCTGGGTGGCGTTTTCGAAGAGAAAAATCCTCCTGGCACCGGCGCGCTTCCAGTAGTCGATTATCTCCCGAAGCACCTCGACCCTGGTGTGGCTGTAGGGCTTCGCGTCGACGGCGTTGGGCTTGATGTACACCTGGCCGCTCTCTTTAAGGAGGGAGGCGCCGCCGAGCTGGTCGAAGATATCGGCCACGGCGCGGCGCACGGCGCGTACCATGTCGGCCCCCAGCGGCAGGAAGCGCGTGAAGGGCTCGCTCTGGTGCGGTGCGTCGAGTTTCTTGATGATGACGGTGGCTTTCATCGGAATCTCCAGTGCGGCCGGGTGTCATGCGTTCAGGCAGGCCAGTATAGTGCCACCCGGGCGGGGGATGCCAGAAAAAAACTTCCGCACACGGCCGACACCGCTGGAGAATCAGTGTGAATTCCATGACGGATCTCGTTCTCGACGAGTTCGTAAACTGTAGTGGATTGCGGGATTTAGCTTGTAAATCGCCGAGCGCTGTCGTATACACTGTCCGTGAATTCCCGGGTTTTATTAACCGAGGTTAATGCGCGTTTTCGCCTGCCGTGCTATGGATAACAGTTGATGGCGCGGCATATACGTGTGTCCTGAATGGTGCACGCGGCGAGGTGTGTCTGAATTTTCCCTGACGGACCTTGCCGATTTCGGGAGCGGAGGTCAGAATGAATACCGACCAGCTGTTCAATCGAGGGAAGGGAATAAAGGCCATTATCGTATTTTTTGCTTTTCAGCTTGTGTTTATCGGAGCAGTATTTACTGCCCACAGGGTCCAGACGGATTCCGGCGCCGTGGAGGTTTCCAATGTATATTTCCTGAATGAGGATGGGAACAGGATCCGCGGCAAACTCTTCAGGCCTGTTTCCGCGAATGAAAGTATGAGGCACCCCGGAGTACTCTTCATTCACGGTTACCAGAACAACCGCGAAAGCGGCGACTCCTATTGTATCGAACTCGGCCGAAGGGGCTTCGTTACGCTCAGTATCGATGCCATCGGCAGAGGCAATTCCGACCCGCCGCATGACATAGACGATCCGCGTTTCGATAAAACCTTCGGGGCGCGTTCCTCCGTGAAGTATCTCGCGTCGCTTCCATTCGTGGACTCGGGCCGCGTCGGCGTGATGGGACACAGCATGGGGGCCGAGTACTCGTACTGGATCGCGCTCGAGGATCCCTCCATACGCGCGGTCGCTATTATTGGCAACGCATACGACAAACGGGCAACCCGGAACATGCCGAAGAACATGATAATGATCATCGGCGAGTTCGACGAATTCCGCGACCGGTTTACCGGAACAACGAACATCATGGAACAGTGGATGAGAACCGAAACCACCCTGAACGCGTTCCCCGTCGGGGATCCGAAGTTCAACACCACCTATGGTGATTTCGCCAGCGGCACGGCCCGCCGTGTTTTCGTCACGAGGATATCCCATGTTCAGGAGTCGCACAGCAGGGCCTGTATCGCCGAGGCACTTGACTGGATGAGGCTTGCGCTTGGCCCCCCGGAACATCTCTGGAAAGACAAGGACGACCAGATTTGGCCCCTCAAAGAAGCGATGACTCTACTGGCTATGCTTGCCTGTTTTATTTCACTCATGCCGCTCGGGCTTATGGCGCTGAGAAGCCCTTTTTTCAGGCCGATCCGCCAGGGGCAGGTATTCAGTTATGTATGCCCGGACAGAGACTGGTGGAAATACGCAGCGATCAACGGGGCGCTCATGTGGCTGTATCTTCCACTCATCATGACGCTCTTCGCCATACACAAGTTCGTGGTCCGCGTCGATACGGTGTTTCCCATGCTGCTTGTCGACGCGATCGTATGGTGGTTCGTCATTATTAATACCATCGGCCTCTTCATGCTGCGGCGATGGTATCGAAAGGAATCCGCGGCGAAGGGGTTGAGCTGGTACGATCTTGGAATATCGCATTTCAGGGAGCGCTGGGGGGTCGATCCGGGCCGTATCGGCAGGACCGTCGTTCTCGGATTGCTGCTTTTCTCGTTTCTTTACTTCTGTGAATTCATGAGTGAAAAGCTGGTGCTCGTGGACTTCAGATTCATCTATCCGCTGCTGAGCGATCTGACTCCCTACAGGGTGCTCATGTTCGCTCTATATTTCCCGTTCATTCTGTTCGGGTTTCTGGTACTGACGTCGTTTGTGCACGGGCAGCTTCGACGTGCCGAAAAATCGAGCTGGTGGGCGACATATTTTTCATGGACGGGGAGGAACATACTGGCCCTTATCGCCCCTCTTTTCCTCTTCCTGCTGGTGCAGTACGTTCCGCTGCTGACAACGGGTTTCATCCCTTTCGAGGGTCCGGGGGGCGTCTTTGTGGTGTTCATCATCGAGCTCTTTTTTATAATGCTGACCCTTACCATTGTGATGATCCAGTCCACATGGTTCTACCAGATAACGGGAACTATCTATTTGAGCGCACTGATGAACGCGCTGGTCGTCACCTGGCTGTTCGCGTCCTCACAGGTGATCGCGCCGATTCCGTAGGGTGCCGATAACCCTGGAGCGGCGGGCGCTGGCCCGCTGTTCCAGAATCAGAATAGCGGTAGTCAACTGGTCCCGGAGACGGTCCGCCGTCCCCGGGACGAACGCGGGTCATATCCAGCGGGCCTTCTTTGCCGCGAAGGTCAGCTCGTCACGGAACTGCGGGTGAGCGATCGAGATGAGCTTTTTCACGCGCGTGCTGATGCAATCGAAATTGATGTCGACCACGCCGTATTCGGTGACCACGTACTCCACTTCGTTCCTCGGCGTTGTGACCACGGTCCCCTCGGGCAGGGTAGGCAGTATCTTGGAGCGGAGGTTTCCTTCCTTGTCGGTGTAGGTCGACTCGATGGCGAGTATACGCTTCCCCCCCTTCGACATCTTGGCGCCCTGGTTGAAGTTCACCTGGCCCCCGGTCCCGCTGTATTGCTTGGTGCCGATCGATTCCGAACCGGCCTGCCCGGTGAGGTCGATCATGAGAGAGGTGTTGATCGATATCATGTTGTCGTTCTTGGCGATGTTCGTGGGCTGGTTCACCCAGTGGACCTCCCTGAACTCGAACATCTCGTTGTGGTCGATGTCCTTGTAGAACTGATTGGTGCCGACGGCGAACCCGGTGACGATCTTGCCGGGCATGAAATTTTTTCTGGAACCGGTGACGACGCCGGCCTTCACGAGCTCCGTCACCGATGGAGTCACCACCTCGGTGTGCATGCCGAGTTCCTTCTTATTGTAGAGCATGTGGCCAATCGCGTTTCCGAGACCGCCGAAACCGAGCTGAATGGTCGATCCGTCGGGGATGAGGTCCACTATATAGGTCGCCATCCGGTTCTCGACGTCGGTGATGGGGATCTCGGGAAGCTCGAAGATCGGCGCGTCGTTCTCGATGAAATAATCGATCTCGGAAACGTGAACCTTGAAATCGTTCCCGCCGCACCAGGGCAGATGGCTGTTGATCTCGCAGATGACGATATCGGCCGGTTCCATACACTCCTTTCGCGGCAGGAAGGAGCCGAAGCACGACTTGTTGACGTAGCCGTCCGCGCCCGGAGGGGTCGCCGAGAATGCCACGATGTTCGGGGCGGCCTTAAGGGCCACCGCGCCGAGGTCCGAGAAGCTGTGCGGCTTGTATGAACCGACTCCCCACTCCATGCAGATGCGCTCGAGCGGGCCGACAAACATTGTCTCTATGTTGAAGCTGTCCTTCGTCTCGGGCTTCATGTATTCGTACAGGGCCATGGCGAAGCCCTGGTAAATGGTGACATTCGTAACATCCCCGGCCCGTTTGCCGAGCGCCGTCGAAAAAGCGGCCGGTATGTTGACG
>JAGODA010000236.1 GCA_017998475.1 Spirochaetota bacterium
CGCGCGTTTCATATCGGACCGGTACGACTCCGTGTCCGACTCGCTTACATAAAAATGCTTGAAATGCCGGTATCCCTCGAGCATCGACATCACGATCTCAGCCGTCCGCTCCGGATCGCGCCGCTCGATCAGGCCGGCCTCCATCAGCGCGCCGAATTCTCCGGCGAGGAACCTCTTGTAGAGCGCGTACAGCCTCCGCACGCGTCTGTCGATTTCGGCGTTTCGGAAACTTATGGATATTACCGAGAAGTCGGCCGCTATTTCGGTCATGCGGTACCACTCGTCCCCCACCAGCGTGTCCGCCAGACGCTCGAGCCTGCGGGCCGGGTCCGTTGTGCGCGACTCCATCCTCTCTATCAGAACGCCGTATTCCCGCACGATATGGTCCACGGCCGCTATGACCAGGGTCTCCTTTGTGGAAAAGTAGTGCATGATGAGGCTTGGATGGATTCCCATCCGCTTCGCCACTTTGCCGATCGAAGCGCCTTCTATTCCCTCTTCCACCAGGATTTCATGAAAATTCCTCAGTATTTCGGGCTTTCGGAGCTCCGCGTTCTGACGTTGTCGCATAGTTGTGCCACACTCGCTTATTAACTGTATATTCAGTTAATTAATACCGCGAATACTGTCAACAATAAAATAATACAAAGTATTGACCTCCCGGACCACGAGGTATACAATCGCCCCGATCAGTTCACCTATCGGACGCGGTTAAGCCTTCGATACCGGGAGGTCGGCCGGGCCGATGGATCGTTCGGAGGCACGGGAAACGACAGGGCTCGCACGGGAGCGGTATGCCGAAAGCGCACATTGTAATTCTCAAGAACACCATCGACATCTCGCCCGCGATTGTGGAAACGCTGCGATCCAATGACTATCTCGTTGAGGTCGCCTCCAACGGGGACGGGACCGTGAAAACGGCCGGAGGGCGCAACCCGGACCTTGTAATCGCGGGAGACTCCAACGGGCCCTCAAGCGCGCTCGACGCGGCCCTCTCGCTCCGCGACCGCTGCCAGGCCCCCATCGTCTGGCTTTCGTCGAGTATCGACGACAACGACCGGTCCCGGGCGGCGCTCGTGCCGCACCTTTCCATCCTCTCCCCTCCCTGTACCAATTCGGCGCTGATGTACGCGATCGACACGGCGCTCGGAAACTGGCGGCGGGAGCAGGACCTTGTTAAAAAGGCCGACCTCTACCGGCTCATCGTCGAAAGCGCCAACAGCATCATCCTCAACATGGATACCTCCGGCGCGATCCTCTACCTCAACGACTTCGGGCTGAAGTACTTCGGCTTCACCAGGGACGACGTCGCGGGAAAGAACGTCATCGGAACGATCGTTCCCCCGGTCGATACCGCGGGGAGGGACCTGGCCGCCATGATAGCCGACATAGGGCGGAACCCCGACCGATACGTGCGAAACGAAAACGAAAACATGCGCAGCGACGGGAGCAAGGTGTACGTCGCGTGGACCAACCGGGCCATCCACGACGAGAACGGCAACCTTACCTCCATACTGTGCGTCGGGAACGACATCACCGCGCGCAAGGAGGCCGAAGACGCGCTGGAACACTCGCTCGAGGAGAAGAGCACTCTGCTGAAAGAGCTGCAGCACCGGGTCAAGAACAACCTCACCATACTCTCCATGCTGCTCTCCATGGAGGCGCGAAACCTGGAGGAGGGACCGGCCAAACGCGTGCTCAACGAGATACTGAACCGCATCAAGACCATGGCGACCCTCTACGAGAGCCTTT
This sequence comes from Spirochaetota bacterium, assembly GCA_017998475.1. Lineage (GTDB taxonomy): Bacteria > Spirochaetota > UBA4802 > UBA4802 > UBA5368 > MVZN01. The sequence continues at coordinate 1,753 of JAGODA010000236.1, forward strand.
ACTCGGCCGACAGCCTGACGCATCTCGAGCTCGACCGGTACTTCGCCAACCTGGCCCGTACGCTGTTCAGAACCTTCACCCTGGAGAGTCAGAACATACGGCTCGTGACGGATCTGCAATCCGCCCGGATCGACCTCAAGCGCGCGGTGCCGGCCGGGCTTATCCTGAACGAACTGCTCACCAATGCCGCCAAGTACGCATTCCCGGGCAGGGAATCGGGGACGATCACCGTCAGGCTGACGAATGAAAACGACCGCGCGGTGCTCGTAATAGCCGACGACGGCAACGGCCTTCCCGAAGGCTTCAGCCTGGAGAAATCGGCAGGGACCGGTCTGACCCTTGTGAATTCACTGTGCAGGCAGATAAACGGCGAATTCGTCATCGAGAGTCGCGGCGGAACCGTCGCGCGGATTTCAATCCCGCTCCGGAAGCCGGATTGAACAGGCACGCGCCCGTGGTATATTTATTTACCGGACATGTCGATGTTAATACCAGGCGATTGTCACGGTACGGCCTGCATTCCTTTGCGGACTTCCGGCAACTATCGCCTTCCGGCACGGCACCCCGATGAAAAGGACACCACCGATAGTATACGCGCGCAGGATGCCATGAACGCCCGCGTTCTCATCGCCGACGGCGACCATGACACTCTGCGTCGCTGCGAAAAGATCCTCGGCCCCCTGGGCTACGAAACGCGTTCCGTGTCGGGCCCGATTGACGCGGTCATCGCGGCCATCGAGGCGGACAGACCCGATCTCGTACTGATGGACATCCGTATCCCCGGCAACGAGACCGGTCTGGAGACCGCGGGCCTTATAGGCCGTCGCTACGGCGTTCCGCTTATCTACCTCGCGGACAACGCCGGCGCGGAAACAATCGGAAAGACCCGCGAGACCGGCCCTTACGGCTATATCCTGAAACCGGTCAAGAAACACGACCTCGTATCGAACATCGATTCGGCCCTGCACCGCCACCAGCTGGAACGCGAACTGAGGGAGAGCGAGCTCAAATTCCGCACGCTCACAGAACACAACAACGCCCCGGTGTACGTGATCCAGGGCGAGCGCTTCGTATACGTCAACAGGGCTTTCACCAGGCTGCTCGAATACAGCGCGGAAGATTGCTACAGCATGGCCTTCTGGGACGTGATGCATCCGGACTATCGTCCTCTCACCAGGGAGCGCGGGCTTGCGCGCCAGCGCGGGGAAAAAGTGCCCGACCGCTACGAGGTTAAGCTCCTCACCAGGACGGGCACCACCCTCTGGGCGGAGTTGAGCGTCGCGCTGATCGAATACCAGGGGAAACCCGCCTCGCTCGGGACCGCCATCGACATCACCGGGCGGAAGATGGCGGAAGAGGCGGTACGGCACTCCGAGGAGCAGTACCGGCTGCTGGTCGAAAACGCGAACGAGGCAATCGCCGTGTTCCAGGACATGAAGGTCCGTTTCGCCAACAGGAAGATGGCCGAGGCCACGGAGTACCCGATCGAGGACCTCCTGGGGCGCTCCTTCCTCGACCTCATCCATCCCGAAGACAGGGACCTCGTCGTCCAGAACCACCTTCGTCGTATCCAGGGGCAGGACCTCCCGGAGGTCTATTCCTTCAGGTTCGTCACCAGGAACGGACAGGTAAAATGGGCCGAGATCAACACCGCCTTCATCGACTGGGAGGGCAAATCCGCGATACTCTCGTTTCTCACCGACGTCACCGAACGGAAGCTGATGGAGGAGGAGATTCGCCGCCATAATCAGCGCCTGGAATATCTGCTCACCGTCGCCAAGATCGGCATCGACATCATCGACGAGAATTACTGCATTCTGTACATAGACCCGTCGTGGGCCAGGTTTTACGGCGATTATAACGGAAGGAAATGTTTCGAGTACTTCATGGGCAGATCCTCACCCTGCGACAACTGCGGAGTGCCCGAAGCGATCGGCTCCGGGCGGACCGTCGTCAAGGAGGAGGTCCTTGTAAAGGAGAACAACCGGATCGTCGAGGTGCACACCATCCCCTTCGAGGAGGGAGGTCGGACCCTCGCGGCCGAGTTCAACATCGACATCACCGAGCGCAAGCGGCTGGAACAGCAGCTGGTCCACGCGCAGAAGATGGAGAGCGTGGGCCGCCTCGCGGGAGGCATAGCTCACGACTTCAACAACATACTTCAGGCTATCATCGGCCTCTCTCACATCGCGCTTTCGGAGGTCTCGGTCGGGAGGTTCTCGTCGGTGGAACTCGAACAGATCCTCGCCGCGTCGAAACGCGCGACGGTGCTCGTAAAGCAACTGCTCGCTTTCAGCAGCCGCCAGACGATGCGCTGCGAGCACCTCGACCTCAACGCCATTATCGACGACATGTCGGGGATGCTGCGGAGGATAATCGGCGAACACATCGAGCTGAGGACCGAAGCGGCAGCGGGCCTGTGGAGCGTCTACGCCGATCCGGGCCAGGTGGAGCAGATCATCATGAACCTCTGCGTCAACTCGCGCGACGCCATGCCGGACGGCGGTTCTATCGTGATAGCGACCGCCAACGTGAGGGCCGCGGACGCGTCCGGCAAAAGGAAGAACCATGTCATGCTGAGCATCAGCGACACGGGGATCGGTATGGACAAGGAGGTGAGCGAGCACGTATTCGAACCCTTCTTCACCACCAAGGAGATCGGGAAGGGCACGGGGCTGGGCCTGGCCACGGTATACGGTATCGTGAAACAGCACGAGGGCTGGATAGAGCTCGACAGCTCCGTCGAAACGGGCACCGTCTTCCGCATCTATATGCCGGCCTCCGCGGCTCATTCCACTAACCATGCCGGGGAAGCGAAAACAGCGGGAAAACCCTCGCGCGGCGCGGGCACCGTACTGCTCGCCGAAGACGACGAGATGGTGCGCACCATGGTGGTTAAAATTCTTCGAAAAGCGGGGTACCGGGTGCTCACCGCCGTCGACGGTGTGGAGGCCCTCGACCTCCACCGGCGAGAGGGCAACGGGATCGACCTGTATATCCTCGACATCGTCATGCCCAGGATGAGCGGTATCGACGCCTGCGAGCACATTCGGACCGACAACCCCCAGGCCCGTGTCGTCCTGAGCAGCGGCTACAGCGAGGAGGGAGTGGACCGGAAACGCATCAGGGGACGCGGCATCAGTTTCATACAGAAACCTTACGACCCGGCCGAGTTCCTCGAGCTTGTACGCCGGACGATCGACGGAGTGGCCGGGGGCGACTGATCTCCGCCGCGCGCGCGAAACGCGCTGAAGAGGGTGACCGAAACCAGCACCACCGCTCCTCCAGCGAGCGCCCACGACCCGGGCCTCTCTCCAAGGAGCAGGAACACCCACAGGGGATTGAGCAACGGCTCGATTACGGGCACAAGCACCGCCTCGAGCGCCG
>JAGODA010000237.1 GCA_017998475.1 Spirochaetota bacterium
ATATAGAGGTGCTTCCGTCCGAATAGGCGGATGTGTCCCCGCGAAAGCCCGGTATCGCGAACGCCCCTGAGTCCTTCAATGATGAAATCGCTTCTCGAGAGTATCCGTTTGCCGGGCACTGTCGCGGCATAACAGAATTTTTCGCCCCCCAGTCCGACCACCATTATATGCGAGGGCCTGGTTTTTTCGGCCATACTCGAGGAGAGAAGGTCCAGTACCTCCAGCACGACCCCGTCCAGGCGCAGGGAAAACCGATTCTTCCGCCCGCCCCCGACCAGATTCGCTTTTCGGAGTTCCAAAATATTCAGGGTATCATAAGGGAGTATGAACCATGAACCGTTTCGCTCGAAGGTGACCCATCGATACCGAACGACGATTGACCGGCGTTCGGGACGAACGGACTCGACGGTTTCTGCCGGTGTGTGAGTTAAATTCGGAAAGTCGTTGAAACTCTGATCCCTGAGCTCCCGTATCCTGGAATGAAGGAAGTGGATGGCGTTGAAATTGATTCCCTCCAGGGTGTACCTTCTGCGGTAGTCCCTCATGAGGGCCTTGAGGCGGAGCACGTATTCGCGCCCCTGTATTGTGTTGACGCCCGCGTATATGCCGGCGAGCGCGTCGATTCCATCCATCGCCTGATCGTAAAGGGTTTCAAAATCGGAATATTTCTTCTCCAGCCTTGCCAGGGAGGTTTCCAGTGAAGAGGAAATCTCTTCGATCGCCTGGAGACCGTTCTGCCAGAATTCCAGGTGTTTCTCGTATTCGGCCCTTCGGTCGATCGCGGTGTGTGTATCGAGCTCCGGCATGTATTAAGTATGTCAGTCCGAGCGATAAAAGTCAATAGAAATGCGATGCTCGGTGTTAAAGGATGTATAAGCGCCCGGCGCACGGAGGATTCCCGGCGTATCGCGATTCCACCGCGAAACCAGGGGGGATTGAAAAATAAGTATTGCTAAAAAAACATTGTTTTAGAATAGTCTACCTCGCCTGTTATCCCGGAACTCGTTGTCGAGCCTGATGACAATCAAGTTCCGGTTCGTTGATGGAATTGAAAGGTAATTACATTCGAAGTAATTCGGAATTTTAGATTTGAATTTTACAGCCGGAGCGATTATACTCGCATGACAGGGCGTTTGACAGATCATATTATTCTGAAGATTGCCCGAGGTTGCTGTATAATAGAGGCGTTGTCTTCCTTACGGAGACGATTCAGCTGTCGAGTAAGGACGATAAAAGCCGATCAAACCGGACGCAGCGCGGGCGTATGAGATCCGTATCGGTTCTCGTAAGGACTCTCTCGATCTCTCTTGATCTCTCTCTCTGCAGCGGATGCCTTTTTGAAGATCTCATCATCTTTAATGAAAGGAGAAGATAATGGCTTCAACAGCGAAAAAGCGTGTAATGAAATCAATGGACGGCAACATGGCGGCGGCCCATGTCGCCTATGCTTTCACCGAGGTCGCGGCGATTTATCCGATTACTCCCTCATCGCCCATGGCGGAATACACCGATGAATGGGCGGCCCACGGATTGAAGAATGTCTTCGGCGATCAGGTGCGCGTTGTAGAAATGCAGTCCGAGGCCGGCGCGGCGGCCGCCGTGCATGGTTCGCTCCAGGCGGGCGCGCTAACGACCACCTACACGGCATCGCAGGGACTGCTGCTCATGATCCCGAACATGTACAAGATATCGGGCGAACTGCTTCCCGGTGTGTTCCATGTGAGTGCCAGGTCGCTCTCCGCGCACGCGCTCTCGATTTTCGGTGACCACGCGGACGTGTACGCCGCCAGGCAGACGGGTTTCGCCATGCTCGCCACCGGCAGCATCCAGGAGATAATGGACCTGGGCGCCGTCGCGCATCTCTCGGCCATCAAAGGCCAGGTGCCGTTCGTGCATTTCTTCGACGGGTTCCGCTCTTCGCATGAGATACAGAAGATCGAAGTGATAGAGTTTGACGAGCTCGCGGAACTGCTCGACAGGGATGCCCTCGATCGATTCAGGAAAAACGCTCTCAATCCGCTTAAACCGGTCACCCGGGGAACCGCGATGAATCCGGACATATATTTCCAGGTTCGCGAGGCATCCAACCGCTGGTACGATGCCATTCCCGATATTGTCGACGGATACATGCAGCAGATGAGCCGCATCACAAGCCGTCAGTATCATCCTTTTGTGTATTACGGGGCGGAAAATCCCGAGAACATCATTATAGCAATGGGATCGGTTACGGAGACGGTCCAGGATGTAATAGACCATCTCGTGTCGAACGGCGAGAAGGTGGGCCTTATAAAGGTCCATCTCTACAGGCCGTTCTCGGAAAAGCATTTCTTCAGGGCCTTGCCGAAATCGGTGAAACGCATCGCGGTGCTCGATCGCACGAAGGAGCCGGGTGCCACGGGAGAGCCGCTCTACCTTGATGTAAGAAGCATGTTCTATGGCAAAAAAGACGCTCCGATCATAGTCGGCGGCAGGTACGGTCTGAGCTCCAAGGATACGACGCCGGGCCAGATACTTGCGGTGTTCGAAAACCTGAAGCTCGCCGATCCGAAGGACGGTTTCACGATAGGTATCGTGGATGATGTCACGTTCAAGTCCCTGCCGGTAACGGACAATGTGGATGTGGTGCCCAAGGGCACCTTCAGCGCCCGGTTTTACGGGGTCGGATCAGACGGCACGGTCGGAGCGAACAAGAACTCGATCAAGATAATCGGCGACAACACGAACCTTTTCGCGCAGGCGTATTTTGCCTATGATTCCAAGAAGTCCGGGGGGGTTACGGTATCGCATTTGCGTTTCGGGGAGAAACCGATACGGTCGACCTACCTCGTTACGCGACCGGATTTCGTCGCGTGCCATGTCCCCGCGTATCTCGATAAATACGATATGCTTCGCGGGATCAAGGATGGCGGCACCTTTTTACTGAACAGCCTGTGGGACGCCGAGGAGACCAGGAACCGGCTTCCGGATACGGTGAAGAAGACGCTCGCGGAGAAGAATATACGGTTCTTCATTATAAACGCCACGCAGATCGCCGAGGACATCGGCATGTCCGGTCGCACCAACACGATAATGCAGGCGGCGTTTTTCAAAGTGGCCAACGTCATCGCCTATGAAAAGGCCGTCACCGATATGAAAAACGCCATTAAGAAGACCTACGGCAAGAAGGGGGACGATGTAGTCAACCTGAACAATTCCGCCGTCGACAAGGGCGGGGACATGGTGGTAGAGGTGAAGGTACCGGCCGAATGGAAGGACATAGTGCCGAAAAAAGCCCAGGCCGACGAAAAAGTTCCCGAATTCATAGAGAAGATCGTGTATCCGATGAACAGGCTTGAAGGCGACCTGCTTCCCGTAAGCGCGTTCATAGACCGCGCCGACGGCACATTCCCTCCGGGTACGACCGCGTACGAAAAGAGGGGGATAGCGGTCAACGTTCCGGAGTGGCAGAGCGAACACTGCATACAGTGCAACCAGTGCGCCTACGTCTGTCCTCACGCGGTCATCCGCCCATTCCTTCTCAATGATGAGGAGCGTAAAAACGCCCCCGATGGCACGGTTACGATCGAGGCGAAAGGCAAAGGGCTCGATGGTCTTCATTTCAAGATCCAGATAAGCCCCCTGGACTGCACCGGTTGCGGAAACTGCGCGGACGTCTGCCCGGCGAAGCAGAAGGCACTCATCATGAAACCGCTCGAGTCGCAGCTGGCGGAGGCGCCACGGTGGGAGTACTTCGCCCACAGGGTGTCCATCAAGGACAACCTGATGAGCAAGACCACGGTAAAGGGCAGCCAGTTCGCGAAGCCTCTGTTCGAGTTCTCCGGCGCGTGCGCGGGCTGCGGGGAGACGCCGTACATCAAGCTGATCACGCAGCTGTACGGTGACAGGATGATGATAGCGAACGCCACCGGCTGTTCGTCGATTTACGGCGGTTCGGCCCCGGCCACGCCATACTGCGTGAACGCCGACGGCTGCGGACCCGCATGGGCCAGTTCGCTCTTCGAGGACGCCGCCGAATACGGTTACGGGATGTTCCTCGGAGTAAATAAGGTGCGCAACCGGATCGTGCTCGCCGCCGAAAAATATATAGCTGGCGGTTCATCGCCGGAACTCAAGGCGGCGCTTCAGGAATGGATGGACGGCAGGGACGATCCGGATAATTCCAGGGCGGCCGCGGCCAAACTGATTCCGCTGCTCGAAAAGGACGGTGGCGACCTTGCCGCCGAGATCCTGTCCTTTCGTGATTATCTGATTAAAAGATCCATTTGGGTCTTCGGCGGAGACGGATGGGCCTACGATATCGGATTCGGCGGTCTGGACCATGTTATTGCCTCCGGAGAAGACGTCAATCTGCTGGTGCTCGATACCGAGGTCTATTCGAACACCGGCGGCCAATCTTCGAAAGCGACTCCCGCGGCGGCGGTGGCCCAGTTCGCGGCGGCTGGAAAACGGACCCGGAAGAAAGACCTCGGCCTGATGGCTATGAGCTATGGCTATGTCTACGTGGCCCAGGTGGCGATGGGGGCCAGCCAGAACCAGTTTCTGAAGGCGCTCCTCGAGGCCGAGTCGTATCCGGGACCCTCGGTTATCATCGCGTACTCTCCGTGCATCAATCACGGACTGAGGGCCGGAATGGGCAAATCCCAGGAAGAGTCGGAGCGCGCGGTGGAATCAGGGTACTGGCAGCTTTATCGCTACAACCCGCTGCTGGAGAAGGAAGGCAAGAACCCGTTCGTGCTCGATTCGAAAGAGCCTAAATGGGACAAGTTCCGTGATTTCCTCATGGGCGAGGTGCGTTATGCCTCACTCGGGCGTGAGTTTCCGGAGGTTGCCGAAGAACTGTTCAAGTCGGCCGAGGAGAACGCGCGCTGGCGCTATAATACGTACCGCAGGCTCGCCGCCCTCGATTATACGAGCTGAAAGAATACTCGGGCGCGTGAATAAAGAGGACGCGGGTTTCCGCGTCCTCTTTATTCAGAACTCCACGGATTAAAGGTGTTCCTGGATGTAGGGTTCTAGAATGCTGCAGGCGGCTTCGGATATCTCGGTGTACCTGAACGTCAGGTAGAAGACGTTCTCTTCCTGGATGGTTCTGTCAGCGATGACTATCGCCGTGATTTTCATTTT
>JAGODA010000238.1 GCA_017998475.1 Spirochaetota bacterium
TTGGCAGTAACGGCAGCCGATGCAGCGCGACCATATCTGGCTCACCACGCCGTCGTCGCCCACATCGGTCGCCACGATCGGGCACACCGATACGCAGGGAGGATGGGGGTTCTCAGGGTCGTTTCCGGCGCACTGCATGCACATCTTGGGAAGGTACGCCACCTTGACGTCGCCGAATTTCGCGTCTTTGTCCCTGTCATTCGTCACCTTCATGAGGTCCAGAAAGACGACGCGCTTGGGAAGATCGGAATCGTCGTCGAAAATCGGCATATTGTTTTCCTGGCTGCAGGCGACCTGGCAGGCCCCGCATCCGGTGCATTTATCGAGATCTATGGCCATGCCCCACAGCCGTTTCATGTCGCTTACTTTCTTTTTTGGTGCTACGTGACCGCTCATTGATCGTCACCTCGTTAGCTGATTTTTACCCTGGTAAACCACCAGTCGGCGGCACCGGATATGGGATCTATATCGTCGGACATTATTTCCTTCGCGTTGACGCCCTTGTCCTCGGCGTACCGGGTGTAGAACTCGTGGCCGAATCCAAGCGGAATCGCCACCGCCCCGGGAGCGATCGTTTTCGTGATGTGTACCTTCACGCTGCCGATCTCGCCCCGCGCGGACTCGATATCGATCCTCGAGCCTTCGGAGACGCCTTCCTGTTTTGCCGTTTCCGGGTTCATCAGCACCCAGAGCTTGCTTCCCGTCAGGGTAACGGCGTCGAGGCCCTTGAGCACGTAGGGGAGCGCCAGCCCGTCACCGTCGCCCACCATGGGCGCCTCGACGGGGACCAGCGCGAGGGGATATTTTTTATCGCCGATTTTCTTCGCGAAGCCGGCAAGGTAGTCCTTGAAGAGCTCGACCGGAAAGGTGAAGTTGCCGGCGCCCCTCATATTCAGCCTGCCGATGAGCGGGTATACGTCCTTGTGCGATTTCCACGGGAACGCGTTTTCGAGGCCCTTTACCGCTTTTGCGATCGAAAGCAGGGCGTCAACCGGGTTCATCGCCTTGAAGCGCGGCTCAACCGGCTCGCCCTCTATCGATGAGATGGTCGGCAGCACGTAGTCGGCGTAGGCCGCCGAATCGTTGAGCAGCGGCATGAGGGCGACGACCATTCCGTCCTTCTTCATCTTTTCCGCGAGCGCCTTTCCGTACACGCTGCGGTGGACAGGGTTCGCCTCGTTGATGAAGAGCAGTTCCGCCGAACCGTTCTTTATGAAGTCGTCAAGTCCCTTCGCCGTCTGCGCGTTAACGGCCACATCGCCGAGTCCGGAGTAGTCGGCCAGCATGACGCCGCCCCTGCGGCCCAGGCTTCCGACCATGCTGTTCAGCGCCTGGACGGCCGCGAACTCCGCCGTCGAGGAAGAAACAGCCGAGGCGCCCCTTCCGGCGACGGCTATCGGATTGCGGGCGGACGCGAATTCCCTGGCGATCTCTTTAATGGCGTCCACTCCGACGCCGGTGATCTCGGCGACGCGCTCCGGGGTGTAGTCGTTTATGACAATCTGCGACCACTGGGCGAAATTGGCGCCTCCCGAGCGGCGTCCCATGGCTATAAGCTGGTTGGCTATGCCGAGCGCGAGGACCGTTTCGGTCCCGGCGTTCACCGGAACCCAGCGGTCGGCGACCGAGGCGCTGCGGGTGCAGACGGTGTCTATCTGCACGTAGCGGACCTTGCGCTGCTTCCAGCCGACAAAGGCCCTGTTCATCCTTCCCGGATCGCCGCCCCAGCCCTCTACGAGTCTGGCGCCGAAACTGAGGATGAAGTCCGCGTTCTCGAAATCGTAATAAATCGAGGCGGACTGTCCCTGGGTAAGACCCGCGGCCGCCGCCGAAAGGCTCGAATAGCAGGGCTCCGAGTAGACGTTGGGGCTTCCCGCGGATTTAACCAGGCGCTTCAGCACCTCGGCCGAGGCGAAGGCGCCGGCACCGTTGACGGCCGCTATCCGCGCGGCCTTGCCTTTGGAGCGCAGCTCGTCGATCTTCGCGGCGATATCTTTGATGGCTTCTTCCCAGCTGACGGGCGCGAACTTGCCGGAGCCCTTCTTGCCGACGCGCTTGAGCGGATTCTTGATGCGTTCGGGGTGGTAGAGCATCTGGATCGCGAGCTGGGGCTTGTAACAGCCGCTGTTGCCGGTCTCTACCTTCACCGCGCGGCTGCCGATCATGCGGACCGAAACGGGGCAAGCGCTCGGACAGAGCATGCATTTGCCCTGCATGTATTTTTCTTCGCCCGGGGCGGGCACATGCTGGTCCTGGGTCCACTCCACCAGCCACTGCAGACCGAGGAAGGGCGCGCCCGAAAAAAGCGTACCGACGGTGGCGCCGGCAACGGCCCCGCCCGCCATCATTATAACTTCACGTCTTTCAAGCTTTTCCATGGATTGAATTGCTCCTCATTCGATATTTGATCGCGGCGTTGCCGTTCGATTAATCGTGGCAGACCGCGCAGGCGTTGCTGATCTTCAGCGCGGTATGGCAGTCCATGCACTGGCCCATCGGCATCTTGCCCTTTATCTTCGCCGTCGTCATCGAATTGCCCTTGTCGCCATGGCACGAGGCGCAACGCGCCGTCTTGGTGTTCTTCATTACTGCCATGTGGCTGAAGTACACCAGGTCGGGCTGTTTTACCCACGAGGTCCAGGGTTTGTCGGTGTCCTTGAAGCCCTTGAAGAAGGCCTTCTCCTTCGCCGTGCTGCCGTCGTGGCACATCTTGCAGTCGCCCACCGTCGGCAGTCCCTTGAAGCGGCCGTTGTCGTAATAGCCGTGACAGAGCTCGCAGTCGGAAGCCTCGTACTTGGTCACATGTGATTTATGGTTGAAGGGGAGAAGTTTTTCAGCCTGTACGCTCATCGCGCGATCACAGGCGGCTTGAAATACTATGAACGAACCGTACGTGAATACAACAAAGGGAAGGAAGAAAAGCAGTAATGATCGTAGCCGTTTCACACACTGTCTCCTTTATTATAAAGATGATGCGGGCAGCCGGGGAGGCGGCCTACTCCAGGTTGAATATGAAAAAGAACATGAATTATTAAGGAAAATTAGACCTACAGGCCTCGTTCCGATATTCGCGCGGGGGCGGGTTATGTCAACAAAAATATAGGGGAAACGAGGTAAAAAGGGCATCACGGGAGCCCCGACCGAAGCGGAAACATGCCGACGTTTGAGCGTTTCGTATGGCGTGACGGTAACGGACGGGGGTGATGTACGGGCGTGCCGGGGCCTTTCGCCCGGCACGGGGCGGCCGGATTGTCGCCGACCGATCGGACGCTCAGAAGCCCGCGAGCTCCCTGGCTTTCGCCACGCCCGATACCGCGTCGGGGGCGTAGTGGGCGCCTATGCCGCGCGCGTACTCCTCGTTGACCACCGCGCCGCCGATAAGGAGCTTCGCGCCGAGTCCCTCCGAGCGGATGAGATCGGCGACTACGCGCATCTCGTTCATGGTCGTGGTGAGGAGCGAGCTCAGGCAGACGATGTCCGCTTGCAGCCTCTTCGCGGCGGCGACCACCTCCTCGGATGGCACGTCCTTGCCCAGGTCGGTGACCTCGAAGCCGTGGTTCTCGAGCATCATGGCCACTATGTTCTTGCCGATATCGTGCACGTCGCCGCGCACCGTGCAGATGACCACCCTGCCGAGCTTTCGCGAGGATGCCTTCGAAAGAAGCGGCTTGAGGACCGAAAAGCCCTTCTTCATGGCATTGGCCGAGGCGATCATCTGCGGGAGGAAGTATTCGCCGGTGGAATAGAGCTCCCCCACGCGCTCGAGCCCCCTGATGAGCCCATCGTTCATAATCGCGTCGGGCGCGTGCGCCCCCAGCGCGGCCTCCACCGCCGCGACGATGGCGTCGTTATCGCCGTCGACCACCATCGAATAGATGGCGGCGATCGGGTCGGAAGGAGCGCCGCGTTCCGCCGGTTTCGCCGCCGCGTCGGTCTCCTTCCCGCTCACAAAGGCGATATAGCGAGACGCGCCGGCGTCGGCCCCGGTGAGAAAATCGAGCGCGTGCCGCTCCTCCGGCGTGTATTCGGCGATTTCGCGCACCCCCGATGGATTGACGATCGCCGCGGAGAGGCCCTTTCCGCGCGCCAGGTGCAGAAAGACGGTGTTGATGTGCTTGCGCGCCGGCAGGCCGAAGGAGATGTTGCTCAGGCCTATGCTCGTCTTGATACCCTTTCTGGCGAAATGCTCGATGACCTTCAGCGTCTCCACGGCCGAGCCGGGCTCGGCGCTCTCGGTGAGCATGAGCGGGTCGATGAAGACGCGCCCGGAATCGATCCCGCGCTTTCCGAGTTCCTCGATGATGCGTTCGCCGATCGCAATGCGCTTTTCGGCCTCGCGGTGGATGCCGCTCTCGTCCATGCAGAGCGCCACGGTGAAGAAGCCGTAGCGCCGCACCAGGGGCGCGACAGCGTCGATGCTTTTCGCCTTGCCGCTGATTGAGTTCACGATGCCCGAGCCGGGGTAAAGCGAAAGCGCCGCTTCGAGCACGACCGGGTTGTCCGAGTCGATCATCAGCGGCGTCTTTACGGCAGACGAGAGTATCCGCAGGCACTCGCGCATGGCCGCCGGCTCGTCGATTCCGGGAACGCCCACGTTGATGTCGAGCGCGTGCGCCCCTTCGTCCACCTGTTTGCGCGATTCCTCGCGGAGAAAGGCGAACTGTCCGGTTTTGAGCTCCTCGGCGAATTTTTTGCGCGCGGTGGGATTAAGCCGCTCGCCGATGACGATAAGCCCCTCGTGCGCGCGGGTGTCGATCGCCGCAAAGCGGCTCGTGATATACGAAAAACTCTTCGCGCCGCGGGAAGCCGCTCCGGAAAGGCCCTTCAGGCGGCTTTTCAGCGCGCAGATATGGTCGGGCGTGGTGCCGCAGCAGCCGCCGATTATCTTTATGCCGAGGCCGGCAAGTTCCGCCGACAGCTCCGCGAAACGCTCCGGCGAGAGCGAATAGAACGTCCTGCCGTCCCGTATTTCCGGCAGGCCGGCGTTCGCCCACACGCTAAGCGGCGCGCCGATTCCGCGCAGAACGCCGATGTGCTCCCGGTACAGCCCGACGAGCCCGTCGGGTCCCATGCTGCAGTTCGCGCCGACCGCGTCAG
>JAGODA010000239.1 GCA_017998475.1 Spirochaetota bacterium
ACTCCGTGATGGCCGACGACACCATGCCGCTCAAGGGCTGGACGGCCGACATCAACGATAGGACGATACAGACCTTCGACTCGGCGACGAAGAAGAGCGTGGCCAACATGATCTCGCTTCTTAAAAACGAAATGTACTGATCCGCGCCCCGCGGCGGCGCTTAGAGAAAACTTTGAAGCGCCGCTAGCGAATCGGCGACGGCGCCGCCCGAAGAAGCGGTCAGGGCCTCCGTACCGGCGTCCGCCGTAAACCCGGTCGCGTCGCCGCACAGCGCCGGCTGAACGAGCCAGGTCCCGCCGGTCCGTCCGGCGATCGCGGCCATCTCGCGCTGGTAGGGGGGCTTTTCGAGCCGCGCGACCCACAGGCGGTTTTCCGCGTATTCCAGCATGGGGAGGTCGCCCGGGCTGTCCCCGGCGGCGAGAAAGGGCCGTCGGCCGATGAGGTCGAGTATACAGGCCACCTTGCCGGAGTAGGTCGGCGCCGGGTAGACGGTGCGCGCGGTGAGGCGAAGCCCGTCGAGGTATTCCCGGTCCATGTCCGCGTAGCGCGGTTCCGCGCGCACCAGGAGGTGATCTTTATACAGCCGGTGCTCTCGATCGGAGAGAAGCGTCGAGACGCCGATCACGCGCTCCGGCGCTATGCCCTCATCGCAGCCGAGCGCGGCGAGCATGGGGTTCAGCGCGCGAAGCGCCACCCAGCGGATGGTCCAGACGTTGCTCGCCGAGACGATCCACACCTCGAAGCGGTTCGCGATAAGCGCGGCGATGAGCTCGATCATCTCCGGATAGAAGAAGGGGACGGGATAAGAGCTCACGCCCGGCGTGACTTCTATGCGTTTCGGGACGAAGGGCTCGCTCTGCGCGTACACCCGCTCCGTGGCGCCGGTCACGTCGGCGACGGAGAGGCCCCGCATCGCCTCCACGGCCCACACGTAGCCGTTCGAGAGCGGCGCGAAGTCGCCGGCCTGATGTGCCGTCGCGCCGAGGAGCTCCTCGTAATAGACGGTGAGGTCCGGGCAGGCGGAGAGGCTGACCGTGTCCCCCGCCGGGGAACGAAACGACGGCGCGAGCTCGGCGGGGATATCATCCTTCCTGATAAGCTTCTCCTTCGCCAGAAGCGCGAGCGTGGCCTCGCCGATGTCGCCGCAGACGATGGTGTTGTCGAAATCGAAGACCGCCGCGTGCCCCTTTCCCGCGCCGGACTCTATAAGCCGCTCGAGCCCCGCGCGCGCCCGCTCCGACCAGCCCTTTCCCGCAAGTTTCATGTTAGCTGGCCCCCTTCGGCCGCGCGTTCCAGATCGAGACCATCAGGAGGGCCGACACCACCGCGAGCCCCGCGAGCACCCAGAACACGAGCGACCAGTCCCCCTTCGCGAAGTCTTTGAGAAGGCCGATGCCCGCGCCGGAGAAGATGGCGCCCGTCGCGCCGAGACTCATGGTAAGGCCCGTGGCGATGGAGGCGGCACGCGGGTGGCTGAGGTCGATGGTGGCCGCGCCGCTCATGAGCATGTCCGGGCCGTAGATGAGGAAGCCGGCCAGGCCGAGCATGGCCGTTGCCAGGATCCACGACCCGGCCGGAATGGTTACGAAGACCGCGCAGACCCCTGCCAGGCCGAAGAGCATGATGGCGCAGACCGGAGCCCGCCGCCGGCCGAACACGTGGTCCGAGGCCCAGCCCGCCGCGACGGCGCCGAGCGAGCCGATGAGCGGTATGGCGATGGCCGTAAAAGCGCTTCCCTTTATGCTCTGGCCCTGAAAGTCAGCCATGTACTGTACGGTCCAGTTCATGAAGGTGTAGCGCACCGAGTTCATACAGAAGAAGCCCATGCCGAGGATCCAGATCATCCTGTTCTGGAGGGTCATAACGAGGATGTCGCGGGTGGAGAGCACCGCTCCCGGAGAGGATCCAGCCTGGCCCGGGTGATGATCGATATCGTCGCGCACGGGCGGGAAGCCCGCGTCCTCGGGCCGGTTGCGGAGGCCCAGGGCGAAGATGACGGCCATGGGGACGAGGACGAGTCCCGGCACCATGAAGGCGGCCCGCCAGCCGAGCGAATCGCAGAGGAATCCCGCCAGGAGCCACGAGACGACGTTGCCTACCTGGTAGCAGGTCGAAATGAGGCCGACGAGCGTGCCGCGGCGCGCGGAGGTGTTCCAGTTGGAGATGACCTGGATGAGAAGCGACCATCCGGCCGACTGGGCGTAGCCGTTTATGGCCCAGAGAACCAGCATCATGGAAAAAGACGAAGTCATCGAGAAGAGGATGTTCGTCGTCGCGGCGCCGACCAGGGCCAGCGTCATGAGGAGCCTGGCCCCGAAACGCTCGCCGAGGGTGCCGTTGACGACCTGTCCGACGGCGTAGCACATGGCATATATGGAAGGAATGAGTCCGATCTGCGCGGCCGTCCAGTCGCTGAATTCGCGCAGTATGAGGGGCTGGGCGACGGCGAAATTCACACGGCACAGGTAGTACGAGGCGTAGGCGGTCCACAGGAGCCAGAATATCCTGAGCTGCCACGCCCGCAGATCGGCCGCGCCGGCGGGCCGGGAATCGGGATTTTTCATGGTGCCATCCTTACGGGATTAACATGAGCGCGGCGAGATTCTTGCTCATGAAACCGGTCGAGTCAAGAGAAAGGGCGCCCGGCTGGTGTGAAATTATTATGAATATTTTCCGGAAAACGCGCTGTTTTTATGCCGGGAGGCGGGAGGGTGTCGAATCTTGAGCAGTATTTAAATTAAAATTAATAGTAAAAAAATATTGACGCCCCGGCGGCAGGGTGAATATAATTCATAATATGAGCGTCTTTCATTTTGTAAATGGGAGCCGGGTGCGCCCCGACATGTTTTCGGTCCGCCTGCATGCTCGCTATCACGGCCCTGTGGGGGAGGTATTGTATGTATGAAGATTTAAAGGGCAAGACGGCGCTGATCACCGGTTCGGGTAAAAAGACCGGAATGGGATACGGCATCGCCGAGAAGCTCGCGTCACATGGAACGAACGTAATCATTTCCGACCTCGGCAAACAGGCGGGGAAGGACGATCCGGTCAAGCTCGGCTCGATCGACGAGATGGAAACCATCGCCGCCGAGCTCGGAAAGACCTACGGAGTAAAGGCTGTCGCCGTACCGATGGACGTGGTCGACAACGCATCAATCAACGCGGCGGTCGAAACCATCAAGAAGAGCTTCGACCACGTCGACATCCTCTGCAACAACGCCGGGGCGTCCTTCGGTGTGCCGAACACCGTCATGAACTACGACGAAGCGGCATGGATAAGGACGGTCGACGTCAACCTGTTCAGTGTTTTCCGCGTTTCCCGGGCGCTTATCCCGCTGATGTTCGGGAAGCCCGCGTCGATCATCAACACGTCCTCGCGCGCGGGGAAGGTCCCGCCGGTGTTCAACAGCGCCTATGCGGTCGCCAAGGCGGGCGTCATCATGCTCACCAAGACCATGGCCAAGGAGCTCGGGGCGGCGAATATCCGCGTGAATGCCATATGCCCGGGGCAGATCATGACCGACCTGGAGAAATGGCGTTTCGGTCTCGAGGCGCAGTTTTTCAACACGACGATCGAGGAGCGGGAGAAGGAGATGTGCAAGACCATACCGCTGGGCTATATCGGCGAGATACGCGACGCAGGCAGCCTCGCGGCCTTCCTCGCGTCGGAGGAGTCGCGCTACATCACCGGACAGGCGCTCAACCTGGACGGCGGGCAGTGCATGGAGCTGTAGGAATATTCGAGGCGGGCATCAGTCCCGCCGTATAACCAAATCAAGGGAGAAAACGTAATGGAAAAGGTAATCGGAGGACAGCTGGCGGCGGAAGCGCTCATCGACAAGGGCGTCGAGTACATCTTCACCCTCAGCGGCGGGCACATCACGCCCATCTATCAGTTTCTGGAAAACACGAAGGTAAAGCTCTTCGCCACCCGGCACGAGCAGGCGGCGGTGTTCATGGCCGAGGCGTGGGCGCGCATGACCCGCAAACCCGCGGTCGCGATGGTGACGGCGGGGCCCGGTTTCACGAACGCGCTTACCGGTATCGCCAGCGCGCGCCTCGCGAACGCGCCGGTCATTCTCATATCCGGATGCGTGGGTCTCGAAAGCGCGGAGAAGCTGGACCTTCAGGACATGACCCAGCTTCCCGTCATCGCGCCGATGGTCAAGAAGGCGCTGGTGTGCCACAACGTGGAGCGCATCCCGGAATTCATCGACATGGCCTTCCGCTACGCGGAGAACGGACGTCCCGGCCCCATCTATCTCGAGCTTCCCTGCGACGTGCTGAACGCCGCGGCCGACATGACCAAGGTCAAGAAGTATTCCAGCGTCGTCGAGAAACGCGTGGTCGACCTCGAGAGCGCAGCGAAGATCGTGGACATGCTCAAGGAGGCCAAGAATCCGCTGGTTATCGCCGGGAGCGGCGCGTATTATTCCGACGCCGGCGCCGAGATCACCGAGCTTATCGAAAAGGCGGGCCTTCCGGTATTCACGATGGCCGGGGCGCGCGGCCTGATTCCGGACACTCATCCGCAGTGTTTCGAATCTTCGCTCGCCATCCGTCCGGGCGCTGCCTTCATGGCCAACGTCAGCACCGACCTGGTCCTCTTTCTGGGCGGACGGCTCAGCCTGTTCTACATCTTCGGCGATATCTTCCCCTCCACGGCCAAGTTCATCCAGGTCGACATCGAGCCGGAGGAGATCGGCCGTAACCGTTCCATCAACCTCGGCGTGGTGAGCGACATCAAGGCGCTCGTCAAAGAGGTCAACAGGATCATCGACGCGAAGAAACTGGGCGGCGAGTTCAAGAAACAGTTCGCTCCCTGGATGGAATTTCTCAAAAAGTCCGACGCGGACGGCAAGGAACAGGCGAAGCCCATGTGGGAGAGCAAGGATGTTCCGATCCATCCGCTCAGGCTCGCCAGCGAAATCAACAAGTTCATGGACCGCGACGACGACATCGTGGTGGCCGACGGCGGAGACACCTCCACCTGGATGGGAATGACCCGCACGGTGAAGCGCCCCGGCACCTATCTCGACTACGGTCTCTACGGATGTCTGGCTGTAGGCCTTCCTTACGCC
>JAGODA010000240.1 GCA_017998475.1 Spirochaetota bacterium
TTTTCGACCTTCTTCATGTCGGCGTTGCTTATGCGCATGGCGAAGAGCCTGTTGTTAACATCGTTCAGGCTTACGGGCTGACCTCCGCCGGTCGGCGGATTTACGGTCAGATATATTCCGGTCTTGGTGACGCGTATTTTATACGTGCCGTCGGCGTACTTCACCACGTCGCGGATGGACAGATCGGAGGACGATACCCTGGAAAGCTTGCGCTCTATCTCATCGACATCGCTGTACGCGTCGTGTGTTTTCGAGGCGCGCACAAGGACCCGGTAGGGCTGGCGTCCCATACCGAAAAAGCCGCTTGTCCCCTTCTGGAGGATATCGTAATCGAGCGCGGAGACGTCCGTTTTAAGGGCGCCCGAGGCGAGCTCCAGGGCCTGGCGCACTGAATCCGCCAGCACCTCGACCTCTTCACCAGGGGATTCGTCCTCGTCCTCGATGCCCCGCAACAGTTCCTTCAGCCTTCCCATCAGCCCTCAACCGACGATATTAGACTTGATGCGACCGAGCCGCCCGCGCAGGCGCATTATCGCCTTGGTGTGGAGCTGGGAAACCCGGCTCTCGGTGACGTCGAGAACATCGCCGATCTCCTTCAGGGTGAGGTCCTCGTAATAGTAGAGCACTATCACCTTTTTCTCCTTCTCGGGAAGCTTTTTGATCGCGTCGATAATATAATCCCGTATCTCCTCCTTTTCAATCAACACGTCCGGATTCATGTTCTCGGGGGCTTCGAGCGTCTCCAGGATGGAGAGCTCGTCGCTGTCGTCGCCCAGATACCAGATGTCGTTGAGCGAGAGCATCGACGTTCCGGAGAGCTTGTTGAGCAGCGACTGGAACTCGTCCATGCTGATGCCCAGCTCCTGGGCTATCTCCTCGTCTTCAACCGTCCTTCCGAGCTTGTTTTCCAGGTCCGAAATCGCCTGCTCGATCTGTTTGGCCTTCTGCCGTATGGAGCGCGGTATCCAGTCGATGGAGCGGAGCTCGTCGAAAATGGCCCCGCGGACCCGCGTCATCGCGTACGTCTTGAACTTGATGCCCCTGTTGGGATCGAACTTGTTGATGGCGTCTATGAGGCCGAATATTCCGTACGATACCAGATCGTCGAATTCGATACTCTGGGGCATCCCCATGGATATCTTGCCAGCGACATATTTGACCAGCGGCGCGTATTTGATAACGAAGTAGTCCCGGAGGTCCTGGCCCCTGGTCTTGGCGAACTGTTTCCAGAGGTCCTCTTCGTTGATGGCGTCCAGTTCCTTTATTTTTTTTGTATTCATACAGAGTCCTTTAACCGGAATTTTTACTCCTTATCCCGCGCAATCATGGTCCGTATCGCCTCGGCCATTATTTTCGGCTCATATCGTATATTCTTCTGCTCGAAAAAATGCTTTCCGAGTTTTCCCTCGTCCGTTTTTGCCGAACTGTA
Organism: Spirochaetota bacterium; assembly: GCA_017998475.1. Taxonomy (GTDB): domain Bacteria; phylum Spirochaetota; class UBA4802; order UBA4802; family UBA5368; genus MVZN01. The sequence continues at coordinate 1,430 of JAGODA010000240.1, forward strand.
CGCCGTAAAATCGCCCTCCTTGAAGGGAACGAACCCATCCTTTCGCGGAGGGGGCTGAGCCGCGTCCGGTTCTTCCGACGGCGAACCGTCCCCGGGCGGGGTCTCGTCACGCGTATCGGATGCCGGCGGCGCGTTAGTGTCCTCCACCGGAAGCTCTTTGAGTCCTTCTTCGCTCACGACGCCATGAGAGGACATCAGCGCTTCGAAGACCTCGGGAACGTATTTCCTTATCACATACACCGCGAGGTAGCCCAGCGCCGCGAAGACGAGCATGAGCACAAGCGATCTCCCGATCACAGAGAGGGCGCCGTTTCCCGCCGCGGCCCCCGCGACTGCCGAGAGAACGAGGGCCACAAGACCGAAAACGGCTCCCGACTTGTATTCGAGCTGTATATCGTCCATATTCATCATCAATCAGCGATTATACGCCTTTAAATTATTAAACAGACGCATTAATAGCAAATCAAGCTCTTTTTGGCTACTCCGGCTCCTGCGACTCCTGTTTGAACAGCTGTTTGAAAAAACCGGCGATCCCGCTCCCTTTCGTTTCACCGGTTTCCCTGTTGGCGATCCTGTCGGCGATAATGAACACGCAGCTCGACGCCTTCGACTTGGGATAGGTTACGATGAAGGGCTTCTGGTTGCGGATCGATTTGGGTACGTACATGTCATCGAAGATGAATCCGAGGTTCTCCACCTTGATATTGAGAAACTGCCCGGCGATATTAATGACCCTTTCGGCGACCTTCCTGCCCTCCGACACGGTCTGGACGCGGTTGACCACCAGGCGCACGGGCTTGTCGGGCGCCTGCGACGCGATCGACTTAATGATGCCGTATGCGTCGGTGATGGCGGTGGGTTCCGGCGTTGTTACCACGATCACCTCGTCGGCCGCACCCACGAAGCTCAGAACGTTCTGCGATATACCCGCGCCGGTATCGACTATCATGTAATCGTCCTCACCCAGGTCCGAGACCGCCTCGATGAAATCCTGTCTCTGTTTCGCCTCGAGATTTGCCAGCTGATGGAAGCCGGAAGCGCCGGCGATGATCTTGAAACCCTCCGGGACCTCGATGACGATGTCCTTGAGCTTCTTCTTGCCCTTTATCACATGATACAGGTTGTACTTCGGGATGATGCCGAGTATGACGTTGACGTTGGCCAGCCCCAGGTCGGCGTCGAGGAGCGTCACCCTTGAGCCGTCCCGCGCGAGCGCGATGGCGAGGGCCACGGCGAAACTTGTCTTTCCGACTCCGCCCTTGCCGCTGGTGATGGCGATGGTCCTCGTTTTGCGAACGCCGTCGCTCTCAAGGACCAGCCGGCGTAAATTGGTAGCCTGATCCACAATGCCCCTCCCCTTACTGGTGTATGCTGCCGATCATCATGTTAACGAGCTTTTCGGGGTCCGCGACGTCGATATCGTTGGGAACCTCCTGGCCGCTTGTGTAGTAGGCGATCGGTTTTTTATATCTGTCGGCCAGGTCCAGAACGTTCCCGATGAAGGTGGTCTCGTCGACCTTGGTCACTATTACACTGGTAAAATTCACCTTGTCAAACGATTTAAAGACACTCGCCAGGTCGTGCTTTTTGGTGTTCGCGCTCACGCAGAGAATCTTTTCGAAATCGTATTCGATGGTATCCGCGTAGCTTTTGATCTCCGAGATCTTCAGGTCGTTCCTGTGACTGCGCCCCGAGGTATCGACCATGATGATCTCCGCTTTTTCGTGCTCTATCACGTCCCTGAACGCCTTCTGGTCGTTCACCACGTGCACCGGAATCTTCATGATCTCCGCGTACTTCTTGAGCTGTTCGGTGGCGGCGATACGATAATTGTCGATGGTCACGAAGGACACCCGGTATCCCTCGCGGAGCGCGAATATCGCGCCGAGTTTCGCCATCGTCGTGGTCTTTCCGACGCCCGTCGGACCGATGAACATCAGCACTTTTTTCCTGCTGCCTTTCTTGAACGGCCCGCTGGTAACGATCCTGCTCTTCAGAAGATCGCGCAGGGTTTTTTCTATCTTCGAGCGGTCGTTCAGGTCGTCACGGCTGACCGCGTTGCGTACCTCCTCTATTATGCTTCTGGATTCATCCCTTCCGAAATCGTTGTTCTCCAGAATCTCCACGAAAGGCCTGAGAACCGCTTCCTCCTCGCATGACGCGGCGGGTCTGGCGACGGCGCCCTCGCCTTTCGCGTCCATCATCCTGTTGAGCGACTCCTTGAGCTCGTGGAACTCCTTTTCGAGTTTACGCAGCGACGAGAGCTCGCTTCTGTCGATCTCCACGGTTTCCTGTTGAGGCGCGGGGCGGGGAGGCTCGGGAATCGCGCGAGCGGCGGCAAGCGCCTTCTCAAAACGCGCGGCCGGATGGTCTACGGGTCGAGGGGCATCCACGGACGACGCCTCGATCGCGGAAGGCGCGGGAGCGGTTTCCATCCGAACTCCCTTCTTTAAAATATCATTGTCCCCCACGGTGAAATCGATGGTGCTTTTCGCGGCGGCCTTGGGCCTGGCGCCGGATTTGCGTTCGGGGATGGCGGCCGTAAGCTCCACCAGTTCCTTCGCGAGCAGCTTCGAGTTGAAAAGGCCGCCCTCCTTGACATATTTGTGGCTGATCGGGATGGCGTCGTCGCCATGCTCCATTTTGAGCTTCATCATCGCCTCGTTATACGTCTTCGCCTTTATCTTCACATACCTCATCGCGACTCTCCTTCTATCTTTTCTGGATCATCAGGCAACGCCCGCCAGGGCGGCCGACGATATGACGTTAACCTTCACGCTTGGAACTATTTCGTTATACGATAGAACAATGGGGTCCGGAACCTCCCTCTGGAGCAGGCTGAACGTGACGCTTCGAATGTGCGGCGACACCAGGAATACGGGCGTGTATCCGGCGTTGCGCGCCTTTACGTACGAGTCGGTGAACGATTTTACTATTCCGGCATGGGTGTCCGGGTCCAGGCCGAGGACCCTTCCCTCGACCGGGTCATCGTGTATCGAGGACCGCAGGACGTTCTCGATCTCCGGATCGACGGTTATGACCGACATCGTATTGGTCCTGTCGGCGTACTCTTTACAGATCTGGCGGGAAAGCGCCACGCGCACGTATTCGGTCAGGAGTCCCGTATCCTTGCTGAACTCGGCGTAGCTGGCCAGCGTCTCAAGGATAGTTACCATGTTGCGGATCGAAACGCGCTCGCGCAGCAGGTTCTGAAGCACCTTCTGAATGTCGCCCAGGGACATTTTTCTTTCCGAGATGAGTTCGTTGATAACGGCCGGATAATCGTTCTTGATGTTGTCGACGAGCTGCTGAACCTCCTGACGGCCGAGAATCTCGTCGGCGTGGCGCTTGATGATTTCGGTCAGATGCGTCGCTATGATCGTGGGGCAATCGACCACGGTGTAACCGCGCTGCTCCGCGGTTCCGCGCACCTCGGGGTCGATCCAGATGGCCTTAAGACCGAACACGGGCTCTGTGAACTCGGCCCCCTCGATCTTCTCGACCACCTCGCCGGAATCCATCGCCATGAGCCTCCCCACCTGGAGCACGCCGGCGCCCACCTCCACGCCCTTGATGAGGATGGAATAGGAATTCGATTCGAGCTCCATATTGTCGCGGATACGGAT
>JAGODA010000005.1 GCA_017998475.1 Spirochaetota bacterium
CCTCGATGTCATCGCCAAGGTCGTTAACATCCGCGACTTCTTCGTCACACTGTTCTTCGTCGCGCTCGGAATGCAGATCCCGAATCCCCTGGCCGAGCCGGCGCTGCTCGCCATGGCGGGGATCGCCTCCCTCTTTCTTATCGCCTCGCGCTTCCTCGCGATTTTTCCGGTGCTCTATTTCCTGAAAAACGGTAACCGTGTCAGCCTGCTCACCCCGATCAACCTTTCGCAGATCAGTGAGTTCTCTCTCGTCATCGCGGCCCTGGGATTCTCCGCCGGGCACATCGGGGCGGACATCCTGTCTGTCGTGATTTTCATTTTCGTGATCACCTCCATCGTCTCAACGTACATGATTAATTACAGCGACGCGATCCAGAAGGCCCTCAATCAGCTGATCCAGATGATCGGGTTCAAGGACATCCCGCTCTCAAGAGACGAAACGGCGACGACGGGAGGAAAAGAGGTCGCCCTTCTCGGCTTTCACCGGACCGCGAGCTCGCTGGTCCGCGAGATCATGGACCTCGATGCCGAGCACGCCGAAGGTCTGCGGGACAAGCTGGTGGTGGTCGACTTTAACCCGGAAGTCCACAGCAGTCTCCATACCCATGGCATAAAAGCGATCTACGGCGACATCAGCCACATGGACACCCTTCATCACGCCGGCATCCACGACGCAAAAGTCGTTGTATCGACCATACCCGACACCATCCTCGTAGGCACCGACAACCTGCGCATGATTCGCCAGATCAGGTCCCTCTGCCCTCACGCAAAAATAATCGTAACCGCCGAAAGCCCCTCCCGGGCGTTGAAGATGTACGCCGAGGGCGCAGACTACGTGGTGCTCCCCAGGGTGCTCACCGCGCGGCACCTGGTGGAGATTATCGGAGAAATGGTGCAGAACGATGAAAAGAGGCTCCACGGTTTGCGGAACGGTCAGATCGAGATGCTTAAAGCGCGCGACGAGATTATAAGTTGAGAATGGGCGCTTCCGGGCGGGTATTACATCCGCATGGAAATTGTTCATTAATCAATTGACATCCGCCGCGCCGGCCGCTTATTACATTTTCGATGGATATCAAGCGCCTCCGCACGAGCTTCCTGCTTCTGGTCTCGACCCTGGCGTTCGGGACCTTCGGCTACCACCTGGTGGAAGGCATGGCGCTGTTCGACTCGTTCTACATGACCATCATCACCATCAGCACGGTAGGGTTCGCCGAGATAAAGCCCCTGACGACCTACGGCCGCATCATCACCGTCATTGTAATCGTTACCGGCGCGACCACTCTGGCCTACACGGTCGGCAACATCGTGCGCATGTTCGTGGAGGGCGAGCTCAGCAAAACCTTCGGGAGGATGAAATTGGAAAAGGAAATAGCCCGCCTCAGGAACCACTACATCATCTGCGGGTACGGGCGTATCGGGAGCCTCATCTGCAGGGAGCTCGATTCGTACGGCATCCCATTCGTGGTCATCGAGAACAACCCCCAGTCGCTCGAACAGCTCGAGCGCGACCGGGTCCTCTTCCTGGCGATGGACGCAACCAACGAGGACGCGCTCATCAAGGCCGGCATCGAACACGCGCGCGGAATCGTACCGGCCGTCCAGTCCGACGCGGACAACGTTTATATCACCCTCAGCGCCAAGGGGCTGCGGTCCGACATCTACATCCTCTCGCGCGCCTCCGACGAAAAGGCCGAGCAGAAACTAAAAAAAGCCGGGGCCACGCGCGTCGTCATGCCTTATCTCATCGGCGGCAAACGCATGGCGCAGGTGCTCATCCGCCCCACGGTCGTCGACTTCGTCGATATCGCGCTCATGGACCGGCACCTGGGACTTCTGATGGAAGAATATCGCATAGCGGAGACGTCGACGCTCGCGGGGAAAACGCTCGTGGAGAGCAACCTGCGCCGCGACTACGGCGTCATCATCGTCGCCATTCGAAAGAAGGAAGGCGAGATGATCTTCAACCCCGTGTCGCAGTCGAAAATCGAGGGCGGCGATATACTGGTGATGCTCGGCAAGAAAGACGACATGGAGCGCATGAATCGCGAGCTGTGATTACTTGGCGCCGTTTTTCAGCACCTTCGAGATTTCTTTTATCAGCACGTCGAGCTTGAACGGCTTTGCAAGGTACAGGTCGACAACGTTGCGATAGGCCTTAAGGTCCTTTATCATCCAGCCCGACAGAAGGACCGTCACCGCGTTTTCATCGAGTTCCTTCACCCGCGTGAGGAGTTCTATTCCGGTCATCCCTTTCGTGCCGTAATCGCTTATCACCATGTTCGCCTTGCCCTTCCTGAACTCGGCGAGCGCCTCCTCGCCGCTTTCGAAAACGCTGACCCGGTTGCCCATGGAATCGAAGAGCTCGAAGAGTATCTCCTTGAGGGCCTTCTCATCCTCGACGATAATGATGTCCCGGTCGCGAACGCGGTATTCCTCCGTTTCAGACTCTTTTCGACCCTTTCCCGCGACCATACCGGCGGGAAGGACCGCCCTGATGGAATAGGACGTCGACGATTCCTCTTCGATGATCTTTATGTTCAGTCGCTCCACGACGCGCCGTATGTCGATGGCGGAAAAAATGAAGGCCCCCAGCGAATCGCGCTCCGCTTCGGGCGCGGGTTCCGGCTCCTCCCCCTCCTTTTTCACCATCACCGTGAGCGCCGGCGCCTCCTCGTCCTTGAGCATCACGTTGATGGTGCCGCTGCGGCGAAGATGCGACGCGGCCTTGAAGATCATCGAGATGAGAATCTCCCTGAGCAGGCGGGTGTCGGTCCTTACATTCACCAGGCAGAAATACCTGCGCTCGACCTTTATATGGCGCCGCCGTTCTTTTATTTCGACCTTGAAATGGATGTTCGCGAACTCGATGGCGTCCTCGATCACGTCGATGAGGTCCTCCGACTCGCTCTCCCGCAGAGTGTCCCCTTCGCCCATGAAGTCCTGGATGCGACGCACCTGGCGCACCCCCTGGCCGGCGGTCTTTTCGATAACCCTGAGCCCCTCGAGCACCGTGTCTTTTTCCGTAACCTGAAGCAGGAGCTGGGTGCGGCTGAGAATTATATTGATGATGTTGTTGAACGAATGGAGCAGACCCTTCGTGAGGTCTCCGATAATCTGAACGCGGTTCATCAGGCTCATTCGCGTTTCGAGGGCCTTGATCCTGGTGATATCCTCCAGGATCGCCTCGACCGCGAAGATCTCCCTGTTGATCACAAGCGGGTAGATTATGACGTTGGCCCATTTCTCCTCTCTGGACCTGGAGAGTACGCGTATCTCACCGAGCCGCTTGAAACCGGCGCGGCCTTCGAATACATCGGAAACGGCCTTGCGCAGACGCTCGAAATCGTACAGCGCGACCGAACGGAAAAGCAGGTTCCTGTTCCCCTGAAGGTCCGCAAGGGAGTACCCGAAAAAGCTCTCGACGGACGCGCTCCCGCTTACAATCGAGCCCTCGCGGTCGAAGCGCACAATGGGGAACGGCGCGAAATCGAAGATACCCGAATTGGCCAATGGTTCGTCGTCGGCCGTCATCATGGCGGTGTTTCGCCCGAACGAAACGACGCGGTCGTCGGAAACCGGCTTCAGGAACACCAGTATCGACACGACGGTTTCCGCACGGAACATGGGGAAAAGATAGATTTCCATCGCCACCCGTCGGTTGTCGGGGGTCCGCATCACCGCGAAACACCTGCGGTCGGCACCCTTAATGGCCTTGGTATAGGCGAGTGCTATGCTCTTACGGTATTCGGGAGAAAAGGGATGAGAGAGGTCGATGCTCATCGAGCCGCCGGCGCCCTCGAAAAAGCTCGAAAAGCGGCCGTTGGCGTAAAGGATATCGCCGTTGAGCCCGATCACGCAGACCGGGTGATTCAATGAATCGAAGACGCCGAAGGAGATGTCGGCGGAGAGAACCGCCGCCGCATCCTTCCCTGCATGTGTTTCACGCTCGTTCATCAGCCTTGTGCCGGGTATGACAGCGTTTTTCGGTCCGGCGGACCGCTACAGGGATATACCGGCGGGAGGCGACCACAATGTAAACCATTAATTTACTTTTTTTCACCATTCCGCAGAGGTGTATCCCGGATTTCAGCCGGCTTCATACCAGTTCCGCACGCATATAATGGCCCGGAACACCATACGCATTCTCCCGACCGGTTCACGCACAAGACGGGCTTCACGCCACCATCCAATTTCCTCCCGCCGGCCGACTTTCCCGAGGGCGGCACGAAATAAAAATCCCGCGGGTGAGTTCCGCGGGATTTCCAGTATCCTGTGATGTCTTCGGGCTCAGAACAGCGTCCGGTAATTATAGAACGTCCTCTCGCCCTTCGAAATCCGTATCGTGCTTTCCACCGGAGGGCTCACCTGGTTCCCGGCGGCGTCGCGAAACTTCACCACCACCTTGTGGTCTCCCGGGGGCAGAAAAATCCGCGCAAGCTGCAGGTTAGCCGGCAGCGTGTGCCAGCAGCGCAGATCCGGCTTTATCTGGGAAACGAGCCCGGCTCCAATGCCCGCGCCGACCAGGGTACCGATGAGTCCCGCGTATCCGCCGACTTTCTTGGACTGCTCAGCGATCTTTTTCGCGGCTATGCCCGCGGCAACCGCCGTGGCGGCCTTCACCGCGATACCCGCGGCGACTTTCATATACAGCCGGCTGTAGTCGTCCTCCAGGTTTTTGACCGCGGTCGTCTCGATGTCCTCGAGCATCACCGTCCTGGCGATATCGGCGCCGTTGACGTTGATTACCACGTGGTCGACCTTGTTCGAACGCTTCTGGAACTTCGGGATGGGATTCTCGGCAACGCGCAGCGCGACGAGCACTCCCGCGACGGTCACTCCCTCCTTGAGCGGAATGCCGTTCAGCGACACCCTGATTCCCGACTCCATGGTCTTGTCCGAAAGGAGCGGCCCGCGCGAGAGCTTGATCGCCCCCTGCCCGGCCTGGAAAATCATGACCAGCTCGCCCGCGTTGGCGGGGATGTTGTCTTGCCTTCCAAACATGCCGACCCATTTGTTGTAATCCTCGGTGTCGTTAAGCCTCTTCGAGAGCCGCTGCAGGTCCCGGTATACCATCGCAAGGCGCGGGTCGAGCGCGTAAATCTGCTTGTACTCGATATAGGCGAACTCCCGATCGTTAAAATCGTTGTCCTTGTCGGCGCTGATCTCGAATGCTATTGCGGTGAGATACTTGGCCATGAGGTTCTGCTTGTAGGCCTTCCCGGTGGAGACGTTGATGTCGCGCAGGAGATCGTTCACCTTCTTGAATTCCACCCTGGCCGAGTCCGCGTCCTTGAGCATGAGAAAATTGATGCCCAGGTACATATGAATCAGAACACGCTCGAAGTCCTCCCCGCGGTAATTGGTCACGGTATCGTTCAGGAACAGCGAGGCGGCCTCCTTGCTCACGCTGAGGGCGATGCGCTCGGCGAGCTTGCCCGCTTCGAGAAGGACCTTGTTGCTGTTCTGATAATCACCCGCGGCGTGCAGCATGAGACCGGCCTCCATCATGAACAGGAGCTGGTCCTTCCCCGACTTGTTTACCGCGGGAAGGAGCTTGCGCGCCGCTTCCTTGTACTGGCCGTAATAGAACATCTTCTCCGAGTCCTTCATCACCTGGACATAACTGCCGGCGCACCCGAAGGAAAACGCGAAGAGAGTAACTACCGCGGCCGCGCGTATCCCGTTTTTCATGTATTCCGTCCCTTGCCCGAGATTAGAAAGAGATCTTCGTCTTCGCGCTCGCCTTGAGGAATTCCTGCCTGTCCTGCCATTCGACGACGTTGGTCCTCAGGTCGATGAGCTGCATGGTGACCACCAGGTACTGGAGCGACTTTCCGCCCACGGTGCGCACGTTGTCGCGAATGTCCCCGGTGAGATAGAAGTTCGGCGACTTGAGCATCCCCACCGGGATGGCCGCGTCGGGATCGATCATGCCGGTCATGCCGCGCTCCATCTCCGCCATGGCGTCGGCGGTCAGCGACTGGTCGATGAACCTTATGCGCTTCTTTATAAGGTTGGTCGATATCTCGTCGGTTATCATCTTGGTGTCGATGTGCTCCGAGGTCTTGTTACGGAAATTTCTTACCTCGATAAACGCGGGTTTCTTGTACTCGTCTTTAAGAAAGGTGTACATGGAGCCGACCATCGTATTCACGGTCATCTTGATTTCCTTGGGCCCCCATTCGCGGGAACCCTTGTCTTCTTTGGCGTCCCTGTACTGGGTTCCGCCGCCGCAGGCGGTCATCATGAACGCCATCACCACGCCAAGAATCGCGTATTTCCTCATACCCGTACGCTCCTCATCATTATTATTTTCATTCTGCCAGGACCGGGGGAACCGGCGAACACCCGAAAAGCGCCTCCGGTTGTTCTTCTCGCTGCTCGTTTTCGCGCCCCTGCAGTGCCACTGCCCATACCGCCCTTCTATACTATACAAATCCACAGGCTGTAAAGTATTAATTTAAAAAATTTCCCCGGGCATGACAATACCCAGAAGCTGACGGACGGCGTCGTCCGTATCCGCGTTCTCGATTTCCGCGACGAAAGTCATGCGGTCCAGGCTGTAGGAGTAGAGCGGATCGTAGTACTTTTCGAGGAGGAGCCGCGCGAACTCCTCGAGCTCGCCGCGTTCGAAGAGCCGCTCCAATTCGCGGGAGACGCGCGGACCGGTTCGGTTTTCGAGCGAACGCACGATCGCCCGGACGCGCCCCGGATCCGCGTCGCGCGGATATTCGTCGAGCAGGTTCCGCACGCGCCGCTCGATCGGGGCGCGCACAAGGACCCCCGGAGCGCGGGCCATACGTTCGAGGAGAGGCCGGGGAATATGAATATCACCTATTTTACGCGATTCACCTTCCACAACGACGTACGGAAGCTCCCGGACGGCGTCCACTCTTTCGACGAGCAGACTTTCGAACATCTTCTGCGTATTGGGCGAAAGACCCAGCGCCCCGAACAGGGAACTGCGGTGGCCGGCCATCGCCTCGAGATCGAGGGCATTGGCGATTTTCCGGAGTATCCGCGTCTTCCCCGCACCCGTAAGCCCGTGGAGCACGTACAGCGCTGGCGCGATATCGAGCGCTTCGACGCGCCGGCGAATATATTGCCGGTACTCCCGGTACCCACCCCTCAGTTTGTATACCCGAAGTCCGAGCGAGTCGAGCAGCGAGACGAGCGTGGTCGACCGCATACCGCCGCGGAAACATCCAATTACGATGTCGCGCTTTCCCATGCGCGAGATATCGGCGACCATGCCTGCGAGCTTGCTTCCGGCGATCTCGGTCCCTTTCAGTATTGCCGCCTCTTCCCCGTGCGTCCTGTACAGGGTTCCCACGAGCGCGCGTTCGCCATCGTCGAACACCGGCATGCTGATCGCCCCCGGGATGTGGTCGGCGCGATACTCAACCGGCGCGCGAACGTCGACAAACACCGGGTCGGGAAGGGACAGCGCCTCCTCGTACGAGATCTCCCGCATATCAGGCCGCCGGGGACGGCATCCGCTCCGATACCCGCCCCGTCGTGACGAGCTCGTCGATGGCGCGAAGGAGCACCTCCATATATACAGCCATGGAGGGCGCGAAGAGAAGGGGATGGAAATCGGACTTGCGGACAGCACGGCGCATGATGCCGCGTCCGTCGAAGCCTTCGATCTCAAAAATGAAATCCTCCACGAAAAGCCGTTTGAGGTTTTCAAGCGGCACAGCGAACACGCCCGTTACCTCGCCGTCGGTGAAGCGGTAGTCCGAAAGGGGCCTTTCGTCGCGCAGAAGATACACCCGCTGGAATTCCCGATGGAAGAGCGAGGGCGTGCGCTCCTCGTACCGGTAATACCCGAGGTCGGAAAGCGATTCGTCGGGAGGCGAAATGCCCATCTCCTCGGCGGACTCCTTCTGTATCTTACCTTCGGTCTGCCCGTAGATCACGTGCCCTCCCACGGTGATATCCAGGCAGTCGGGATACTGTTCCTTGTGCCCGGCGCGCAGCTGAAAAAGCACCTCCGTCACCCCGGAGGCGGTCCGTACGATCCACAGATGCACGCCCTCGTGCGGCACGCCCTCGCGGTGCGCCCGGCGGCGCATCACAACCCTGCCTGTCGGCCTGGCCGTTTCCCAGTCCCACTCCTCGAGGGCCTCATCTCCCTGAACGTGCACCTCCAGACTCATTCGCATCCTCCTCAGAACGCGCCACGCCGCTTGATGGGCCGGGCGTACCGTCCCCGTTTGACTGAATACGATCTCTTGCCGCTCCCCGGAACACGCATTCTGTAACGATACTCAGATAGTCCGCAATGAAAAAACTGTGCTGTACAAATGCGCGCGTTCTTCCGAAAATAATACCGTGACGCGTCCCGCGCCGAGAGGCGCGCCGATAGATGCGCGACAATTACCGCGGGCCGGGTCCCGCCACGGATGATCTCCGATAATGCGCCATAACGATACACGCCGCTCCTTTCCATGGGGCTTTATGTTCGCGATGCTCCTTCTGCTGGTATCGCTGTCGATCGCCGCGGCGGCCGGCTATTTCTATTACGCCTGCACGGGGTCGATCCGCGCTACCGTGGAATCAACGCGAAAACACTCGACCGAGCTGATCGAGGCGCTCGCCGGAGTCGCGGAGCTCAGCTACGCCAGAAACAGCTATGGCAGGCTCCGCCTGCTCTTCCGGGAGAAAATCGGGGGCACCAACGGGCTTGTCGCCTTCTTCGTGCTCGCCGACGGCACCATCAAGGCGCACTCAAGCTCCGAGGGCGAACGGGCGGTCGACGGCAACATAGCGGCCGATGAATTTACCTATAATCGCGACCAGATATTCCTGCCCCTGTCGGCGGGAGGAAACGGCGTTCATTTTCTCGAATACAACATCATCGCGCGTTCCGTTCCGTTTGACCGGCGTCGGCGAGAGCTCATAAAGAGGTTCCTGTATCCGGCCATCGGCAGCACCGGGTGGCTCGCCACGCGCGCGGTATACAATAATAAAAAGCCGGTGGGCACGATCAATTTCATCATTTCGAAAGACGCGCTGTATTCGACCATAACCGGCACCGCGCACGCCGCACGCACACTCCTCACCCTGCTGCTTGCCGGCTCGGTCCTCGTGTCGCTCTTCGTTTCGCTGCTCGCGCACTTCAGCGTGGGGCGCGTCCTCGTCCCTTCGCCCGAGGGAATTCCTTCCGACGGAAAAAACGGGGGCTCATCGCGCGGGCCGGCTCAGCGCCCCGCGGGCGCGGCCATACGGGACGCAATCCCGATAATCAAGTGAGAGGTATCCATGCTAGTGATCGACCACAGGGAAACTGAACCGGACGGCGCGATGGTGGTAGCACCGCGGGGACCGCTCGGCTCGGAGACCGCCCCGACGCTGGGAAGCGCCATAGACACGCTCGCCCGTGAAAAGAGCGCGTTTATAATACTCGACGCCGCGGGCCTGGAGTACGCCAGCTCCGCGGGGATCGGGATGATCCTCCACGCGCATCGTTCGCTTGCCGCCGACGGGGGCGCCCTGGTCGTTTGCAACCTGCCGGAGGAGACGCGGGCGCTCTTCAGGCTCATCGGCTTCGACCGTGTGCTGGACATCGCCGGCTCGGCAGAGGAGGCCGAAAGGATCATCGCCGAGCGAATGGCCGGAAAGCCCCCCGCCTCCCCTCCTCCGCCGGAAAGTCGCACCGAAGGGCCGCGGGCCGAGCCGCTCGAACGGACCGAAAAGTCCGCGACGGAGGAGGCAACGGCCGCCCCGGAGACCGCCGCGGAAGACGGATTCGATCGTGCGCTCGTCGTCGAGTGCGCGGAATGCGGAGGACTTGTCCGGGTCCGCAGGAGCGGAACCTATCAGTGCCCCCACTGTCGTACGGAATTCTCCGTCGAAAAGGACCAGACGATCATCTTCTAATTTTATCCGCGCGCGGAAATAAGATAATTGACTTTACCGCGCGCCCGGATACTCTTCTACAGATGGGGTGAAGACGCGATCGTGCCCCGCGTCAGCCGGCTGATACACATACCACAGGGAGCGGAATCATGAAAGTTGTCCATGTACTGAAAAAAATCGAGCTCATCGACAGCGATATAAAAGACCTTCGCAAAATGGAAAAATCGCTTCAGCGCAATAAATCCTTCACCACGCCGATTTACCTTTCAATCGAGAAACAGATCAACATCCTGCTGGGTGAGCGGATAAAGCTCCTCGAGTTGAAAATCGACAATCCACCCGAGTATATGGTCGAGGAGATCGAGGGAAAAAAGCCCGAGGAAACGGAGCCGGAAAGACCCGCCCCCGTCAGGAAAAAGGCGGCCCCCGCTAAGGCCCGGCCCAGAGCCGCGAAAAAGCGGGATGCGGACGACGACGTTGACGCGGACGATATACCGCTCATGACGCAGGACCTTATCGACCGCAAAATCGAAAGCATCCAGAAAGTGTCCGACGACGTACCGATAAGAGAACTCCTGCGGCCCGACGACGAGGATGAAAAAAAATCCGACGAGGCGGTAAAGCTCCTCGATATCGCGCTCGAAAAGGGGACGCTCGCCAGGGGCGAGGCCGACAAGGAGAAGCGCAAGGTCAAATTCTTCAAGGACAACTTTCCGGGCGGGGAATACTGATCCCCTCCGCGGTTAGTTCTTCCCGTCCATAAGCAGCTCTATCCGGTACTTTTCAAGAAAGTACGGCCCGCTCCCGGCGGCGGCCTCCTCCGGAGAGAGGTCCGCGCACGTGACATCCCTCAGGAGCGTGCCGGTCCCGTAGCCCTTCACCCTCAGCTCCTTCGTCTTTTCCCTGGCGCTGTACAGCTCCCTCGATGTCATATAACCCGAAGATACATTGTCCGGGAAATGTATGTCATAGAACGGTTCATCGCCCATGCGCCGCGCCACGATGGCCGTAAGCGCATGGGAACTCTTGTACGCCGTCAGGTACATCTCCTCGACGCTTTTGGTGTCGTCCAGGATACTGAGCTTCCCCATCCTGTCCACCCTGAGGTGGAAGAACCGCGTCTGGCCCGGCGCGATGGATGTATGCGGGTCGCCGGACAACCTTTTCTCGACGCCGCGGCAGAAATCGAACATCGCCGCGAGCGCCGCGTCTCTTAGCGCGCGGCTCTTTATGTACGTGAATATATCGCCTTTCTCGTTGATAACATAGAGCACCAGGTGCTCCTCCTTTTCCTCGTACACGACCGTTATCCCCGACGGCCGAAAAAGCTGGTACACCGATTCCAGAACCGCCAGCGCTCCCTCCTCCCCGTGGAAGCGATACCGTACCCCATGGCTGGTTTTCAGCGTAAGCGCGGCAAGCAGCTTTACCAGCCCCGGATAGATAAATGCCGTTACTCTGCCGTTTTCGCGGGAAATGAGCACGAACCGGTCCCCCAGGCGGGCGACGAATCGCAATTCCGTACCATCCTGGCCCTCAATGATGAACTGGTAGGCGTCCTTGAACATGGTGCTGACACGCTTGTACAGTTTTTTAAACGGCTCGGGAGCGTGCACCACGCAGTAGGCGTCGAAGGGCCGCCGCTGGTGAACTCCATCACGTATGACCAGCCCCAGAACGCGCGCGATCTCCTCCTCGGAGGAGTACTCCTTGATGTACGATTCGCCCCAGCTCGTATAATACAGGTGATGGACGGTCTGTATCGACTCCGCGTTTTCCCTGTTGAAATTCAGGATTATCGCGTTCACCAGGCCGAACGCCGGCTCCAGAAAATACTGGTTCCGTATACGGATGCCGTCGCCGGCGAAGAGCGCCGTGACCTGGTTGAGCAATTCCGTGACCGCCGTCGGATTCACCCTCGTATATCCGGACTGGATGTTGATCCGCGAGAAGACCGGGTCGTACACGCCGTTGACCGCCATCCACATGAGGAGGCGCAGCAGGTTTTTCTCCACCCTGAGCGTCGTCGAGATGAAGGTGTCCTTCTCGCTCTTGTTGCGCTTGAACAGCCGCCACTCCGACTCGTGAATGCCCTGGCTCACGGGCTCGATGTAGAGGATGGCCTCCGAGGGTGTGTCCTTGAACGTGATGAAGTTGTCGATCTTGTCCTGCTCGCGCGCGAAGTGGGTCTTTATCTTCCTGCTGAGCAGCATGAAATCGGTTTCAGATATCCTTTTTTCGAGCTGAAGCGAGGGAAGCTGCGTGGCGATTTTCTGGTAACTCAACAGCATGAAGCGCTTTACGACGTCCCAGAAGGCCATCACCTTGTTGAAGTCCCACTCCTCGAAGTTGTCCAGGTCGCGGATCAGGTTGAGGTCCCATCCCCAGTTCTTGACGTACCGCGACATGACGGCTACCTTGTAGGGTATGTTTTTCTTGTCTTTTATCCCGACATATTTGGAGATCTGCGGATCGACCTTCAGGTAGAGGTTGCGCTTGAGAATGTCGACAAGCTCCCTGTCGTCGAGCGTCGAGCTGTAATAATCGAACACCTCGTTGAACATGAGCAGATAGGAATCGACGACCGCGTTGTCCAGGTTTTCCCTGAGGATACTGACCTTTATCTTCTGGCTCAGCAGGGGCGAGTCTCCCTGGCCGAATATGTACTTTTCGAGCACGCCTATCTTTATGATTGATTTAAAAGGGTTCCCGAGCGACTTGATGATCTGGAACAGGGCGGCGCCCAGGAAATCCTCCCTCGATATCTCGTAGAGGTTGCCGAGATCCACGAATTCTTCTTTCATAGTGTCCGGCAGGCGTTCATAGAGTCCGTCGTATTCATCGTCGCGCGTGAAGCGGGGGACCACCCACCAGAACGGGATTTTACCCGCGACGATGATCGAGCTTCGGAAAAACTCATCCTTGAGCACGGCCCCCACAGTGGTGCCGAATGCCTCCTCGTCGTCCTCCGCGAATATGTTCTGCTTCACGCTCTCGATGTCGTTGATGAACAGGTGCACCGGAAGCTCGATCTCCTTCGACACCCAGCGCTGGATGCCCTCAACCTTTTTCCTGAAATTGGCGAACTGCTCGGCCGTCACCGACCGCCTGTTCACGCAGACCCAGTAATCGAAGTCGGATTTTTTATTGTACGCGACCGTGCCGACGCTGCCCATTACCGCGAGCATCTCCACGAAGGGGTCGCGCCTGGTCGTATCGGTCTTCACCGTGGGGAAGCGCCCCTTTATATAGCGCCGCGTATCGTCGTCGATCGCGTACCGCCAGACCCCGGCGGGCACATCGCCCTCCACATAGCCGGGCAGGCGTTTGTCGTTGGTGCCGAGCAGGAAGGGAATGGAGTTAATGACCCGCTTGATTGCGGGATTGGGAATCAGCTGCTGGAAGCGCTGGAACTTGATTTCGTTATAGCGCCGGAATCTGGCTCTGTTGGTGTCGATTGTCTCGAGAAAGTCCATCTCTTCCGCTGTCCGTCTATACCGCAGGAGGCGGGGGACCCGTCGCGAGCATTTCACGCGAAAGGTCGAACAGGGGGCTCGCGACGACGCTTTTGGAGACCCTGTGGCTTTTAAGCGCTTTATCAGCCCTGCCGAGAAGCGGGTATATCCGTTTTATTTTTATTATGGGGTTGACGCGCGCCATCTCCATGAACGCGCCGCCCACGCGCGGAGGCACCGATGCCTTGCGAAGCGCCTCGTCCTCGGTATCGCCGCCGCGAACCGCCAGATGGAAGCGCTCGATGGAGTCGGCCTGCCGCGCGATCTGGTTCAAGATTAAAAGTTCCGGGCAGTTGTTTTCAATCAAATTTTTAAGCTGGGCGAGCGAGGACCGGTCTCCGCGGAACAGGGCGTCAACGAATTCGAAGACCGAACGCTCCCTCTCCCCTCCGACCAGCGAAAGCACCGTCTCCTCCGTCAGCCTTTCGACCCCGGAGTTGCGCAGTTTCTCCAGGGCGCCGTCGACCGCGCGCACGTTCCTGCCGAGCAGATCGATGAGGGCGCGCGCCGCACCGGCGTCGATCGTTATCCCCTCGGCCCCGAGCGTTCGAGTAACATACGCCGCCAGGTCCTTTTCGAACGGCGGCCAGAACTGGAACACACTCATTCCCGAAACGGACTCCAGTCCCTTCGGCGGCCTGTTCGCCGACGAGGTCATCACCAGAGTCGTTGAGTCCGGCAGCGACGCGAACACCTCCGACAGAAGCGCCGCGCCGGCGGCCGTCCCCGAGACGGCGTCGACGTTGAGCATAACGCAGAGGCGCGCGTCGGCGAACATGGACCGGGAGAGCGCGAAATCGGCCGCCTGCATGAGCTCGCCCGCCTCGCAGTGGAAGCGGCCGAGCGTGTGCCCCGCCGGGTCCCCCGCACGGATCAGATCGGCGATGCGCCGCACCGCCTTGTCCTTCTCTCCCTCGTCCTCGCCGAGGAAAAGGTAGACGCGCGCCGTCCGCTTTTTCCCGAGCTCCGCGTACAGGTCGCGGGCCACCGGGAGGCGTTTTTTATCCATTATGGTTTCCTGCCTTTTTCGACCGGAGTAAGAAGCTCCGTATAGCTCCCGCGAATCGTCTGCTGGGCTATCCGCCTGGCGAGCGCCTCGACCACCCGGTCCAGCGCGGCGGATTCCGGCACTACCGGCGCCTCGATGTCCGAAAACTCCTCGAAGGCCTGAATCTCCCGCTCGAAGAATATCTCCCTTTCCCTGTTCCGGTCGTAGAGCCGCAGGGAGGCCGTTATCCTGGCGCGTTTCCGGACGACCAGGCCCATGTCGTCGTATCTGAGCGGCCGCGTCTCGAGGCCCGTTACGGCCCCCTCCAGCACGAGGTCGGCAGCGGCGGCGTCACCGACCACCGCCAGCCTTCCGTCCGCGGCCAGGAGCTCGCGAACGCGGATGACGAGCTTTTGCCGCGTGTCGCGGATCTCCACGGGACCCCTGAACTCACCCACCAGTATCCTGTTGGCCTCACGGGGGACGACGGGTTCTCCGCTGATTCCCCTGAGCACCTTTTCCACGGGAACCCCCGGCCCGCCGGAGGACGAGGCGCAGGCCATGGCGGCGGCCAGCGCCGGAAGGAGGCACAGCATCGGCCTCATCCATTTTTTTACGGGTCGCATGCCGGTTTTTTTTAAAGTCTTCATCGGTTCATACCGATAAAATGTACAGATCATTTTACACTCAACGGTCTTCCCGCTCGCCGACAGGCATAACCGAGAAGGCTTTTCATGACAAACGGGATATCCACTATCCCGTCTTTTTTTATTCGACTACGCGGATTATCTCCTTTATGGCATACACCTCGCCGATGTAACGCCGGGCCGGCCGGTCCCAGTGATAAATCGACGACATGGCGTTTCGGCCCGCGCGATAAAGCGTCGCGTCGTCGCTCGAGCGGATAAACTGATGGGCGCGCTCCATGGCGTCGTAAAAAGCCGTCGCGTTGAAGTCCGTAAAAAGAAATCCGTTGCCCTCCAGCGCTCCATCCTTCGAGCGCAGCGGGAACACGGTGTCCCTCAGCCCGCCCGTGGCCCTCGCCACCACCAGGCAGCCGGCGGCGAAGGCCTCAAGCTGCGAGATGCCGCCGGGCTCGCTCATCGAGGGCATGCAGAAGATGTCGGAGGAAAACAGCGGCACCGCGATATCCTGGAAACCGAACGAAACGCTGACATTACCGGGATAATAGCGCGATAGCAGGTGCATCCCGTGCGCGATCTCCTCCCCGCGTCGGTCGCCCGACGAAACCGACCCCCCCATGACGGCCTGGTAGCCAAGCGTGGAGAACAGCCCCTGCGACGCGTCCAGCACCAGCTGGAATCCCTTCTGCTCGGTAATGCGGTGTATCATTGAAAAGAGCACCGCGTCGGGGTCGACGGCGAGCCCCCGCTCCAGCTGGAGCATCATCTTGTTCCGCGCGCGTACAGCCGCGAACCGCCGCGCCTCGTCGGGAATCCGCTCCACCGCGTCCGCTCCCGCGGTCATCTCGGGCCAGCGCGCGGCGATCTTCGCCATGAGTGCGTTGTTATCCTCGAGGGCCTCGAGCAGGCGCGGATACTGCCGCTCGACGAAACCCGAGCGCCTGAACGAATCCGAAAGCCTCTCGGCGAAATCCCTGCCAACCGCGTTGCTTATTCCGATCACGTTGGACAGAATGTGCTCCAGGCCGTCGCACGCGTACTCGATCTGGCGCGCGTAACTCGGGCTCACCGTTATCACCCTGTCGGCGAAACGGATCCCGGTGGCCATGCAGTTGAGGCGGTCGTGATGAACCGGGTCGGCGAAATCGACGGCCCTCCACGCGGGGAGATTGAAAAGCTGGAACAGGTCGAAGCCCCGTTCGTGGCGGTGATAGGCGTCGAAATACTGCCAGCCTCCGTTATGCACGACGTGGAGAAAGGTGGTCCTGGCGAAATTCGGGTTGGACGCGTACACGTGATCGCTCCTTACGATGCCGTTGAAAAGCCCCGTGTACGCGTCGTTGGTGAAGGTGAAAAGCGGCCGGAGGCCGAAAGTCGCGATCACCTCCGCGCAGGCGCGCGCGAAGGCGACGCGGCGGCGCAGCTTCTCCTCGGAGGTGACGCCCCAGTAAAGGCCGTCGAAAAACTCGTGGTGGTCCAGCAGGAAGTACGTCACCCCGTCGACCGTCCCGCTGTACACGCCCACCTCGTAATCGGCGTTCAGTATCTTGAAACGCACGTTCGTGCCGGTATAGCGCACGGAATACCGATCCATGGCCGAGCGCATCTTGGCGACGGCCTTTTCGTCCCCGTTGCCCCAGAGCCCCGTGATGACGTACACCGTCTCGCCGAGCGCGGCAAGCTCCCGAGGCAGCTCGTAGACCACGTTGGCCAGCCCCCCGCTTTTCGAAAAGGGATCGGCCTCGGCCGACATGAATACCATCGAATCCGGACGGTTGTGCGCCTCCAGGGCGTCGCCGAGCGTACGGACGCTTTCATCGGCCGAGGAGCGCATTTCCTCGAAGAACGAGAGAGCGCGATGCGCCTCGAGCGCGCCGGTGCGCACGGCATGGAAGAGAGCGCGCTTAAGCCCCAGTTCGAGATGATAGCGGTTGCGCTCCCGGAGCAGGGGAACGAGATGGCCGGAGACATAGGACTGAAAGGCGTCGCAGGACGAGCACGCGGCCGCGATCTCGCGGAAGGCGAAGTTCGAGCGGAAATGCTCCACGTTCGAGATGGCGCACATCCGGAAGAACGAATCCTTCAGAAAATCCGGATACAGGCCGTCGATATCGGCGATCTCCTCGAGCCTGAGGAGCTTCACCCGGTCGGTGAACGACACCACCGTGTCGATGCGCGAGGTCTTGAGCTCGCGCCCTGTGAAGTACGCGTAATGGCCCGTAATAGGCGAGTATACCGGATCGACGACGCGGTACAGCGAATCGTCGTCCAGCGGCAGGACCGGGTTATCGAACTGGATGGAGGCGGCCTGGTTGGATTCGGCGAAATTGAACGCTCCGATCCAGATGCCCGTATCCGTGAATTTTACCGACGCGGCGACGCTGGTGTTGTTTGCCCACACCAGGTATCCGCGGCCCTTCTCCCTCCGGTGGAACTCATACCACTCGCCGTAGAACCGCTCCACGCTGCGGTGCGCCGCGTACTCGAAGCTGTTCCAGTTTACGAAGATGTTGTCCAGATAGACCTTCCAGCCCTCGCCCTCGGCGCTGCCCTCGTAATCCATGATGATGTTGTTCATGAAGGTGGTCACGCCGACCGCCGCGCGCAGGCCCCGGTGCCCGAAGGTGTTCAGCGCCCGCCGCTCGTCGTGGTTGCCCAGAATGCCGAGCAGTTCCGTGCCCCTCGGCATCACCGAGGGGAAGTAGGTGTCGTAGATGTGGTAGATCTCCCGCACGTCCGTGGCGCCGTGGATGATGTTCTCGCAGATTTTGAAGAGCGCCGAATTGTACGGGATGATGCCGACGCGCGTCAGGAAGCGCTCGTGGCCCCAGTAGCATTCTGCTATGTTGATGAAAAAATCGCGCCCCAGCCGGCGGAGCGTCCTCTCCACGGCGAGCATAAGATAATAATGCAGCGGGATCGCGATGACGTCGCGGCACGCGGAGTCGTAATATCCCGTGGTGACGAAATGGCCGTCCTCGCGTTCGTTGACGACGATACCGCCCTCAAGCCCCTCCTCCGCTCCGCGCGGCACCCCGTACACCGAGGGGTAGTTGTTCTTCTTCATCATGATGGGGACGGCGTGCGCCGAATCGAAGCGGATGCCGTCGACGTCGAAGCGCTCGATGAGCGTCGTGATGGAGCGCTCCAGCCATTCCCACACCTCGAATTTACGGTAATTGAAAAGTTTTCCGTCGTTCCAGCTTCCGTAACGGCCGTCTGTGGAGGCCCGGGCGACCAGCCGCCCGTTCTCGTCGTAGCACTGCACGACACAGTCATCAGGCACCTCGGAACTTCGCCGGTTGAGGTGGGGGACCACATCAACGATAACCTTTACGCCCCGCCGGTGCGCCTCCGCGACCAGTTCGCGAAACTCATCCTCACCGCCCAGCGCGGGCTCGATCTCGACCAGGCTCATCGGTGAGAACGGAGAGGGGGACGAGGCCTCGGGGGCCCAGTCCTCGCGGTTCGATCCCCTCTTCTGTACGCCCAGCAGGTAGAGGGCGGTGATACGATAACGCCTGATAAGATCGTCAAGGTGGAAGGTGATGTCGGAAAAACGCCCGAGCCGTATGACCTCCCCGTGTTCGTTGTATACAAGACCGGGATGCCCGCTTCCGTCCATCCAGTAGATGCGCGTGTGCCCGTGGATGTCGGGAAATATCTCCAGTATGATTTCGCCGCGTACGTCGGGGATGACGTTGATACGCCCGCTTGTCCCCGCATGGTGCACCCACTCGCTTTTTTTCTTTTTTCTGAAGACGACGTAATCGAAGTGTCCGTAATCCTCGAACAGATACTCCGCCGTGAAGCGCCCCGTGGCGGCGTCATATTCCAGGTCGATGTCGAGCGCGTCGATATCGCGCCGGGTGGTGAAGCTTCCGGACTCCGCCTGCCGGTACAGGCGCACGAAGTAGCGCGCGCCGCGAGCGGGGAGATCGAACTCGAAACGGTGCGGCGAGCCGGCGGACAGCGTCGTGAAGACCGTCGCGAGCGGGGCGTCGAACTCCTTGGGCGCGAATATCCTCTCCAGCAGTATGTTCGCCCGGTCGCGCACCTCGTGGATGTCGTGCCCCGACGCGGGCACGAGCAGGCGCACCGTCTCGCGCAGGGAATCCCGGTCTCCGGCCTGTTTGTAGGTCCGCGCCAGCCGCTCGATCGCCGCGATCCCTTTCAGGTTGGCCTCGGCGTCGAAATTCATCTCGTCGCCGGGCAGCCGCCTGTCGAGGAGCCCGACGAGCCGGCGGCGATCGGCCGGCGAAAAAGGCCGCACCGCCCGTTTCGGCGCGACCTCCCGGTATTCCAGGGCGGCGAGGGTCGACACCCGGATGACCTCGTCGACGAGCGCGTTGAGCGAGCGCGAATACTCCATCGGGAAAATTTCCACGTGCGAATACCCGGTCTCGATGGCGCGCGCCTCGATCAGCAGGAGCTTTATGAAGGCGTCGAAGAACGAGCGCTCTCCGCGTTTCGCTTCGTAGGAGAGCGTGTCGAAGATGTTCATGCCGAGGTACAGCGAAGGGATTTCCTCCCATACGGGCCCCTGCCCGACGTGGGAGATGACGGTGGTCTCGTTCGAGACATGGAACAGAGTGGGTACGCCCGGCCTCTCGCGGACTATGACGAAGCGCCGTCCCGCGAGCGACGAGAGACCGTCCTCCTCCGCCAGCGCCATGTGGACGAACATCACCGCGGAAACCAGGCGGGACGAGAGGCGCGTGTCGCTGAGAAAACGGTTTTTCACCGTACGGTCGTCGCCCGCCGCCGCGTCGAAGATCGCGTTCTTCATGGCGATAAGGTCTTCCCGGTAGAGGGCGGCCGGGTCCCCCGAGCGCATTCTGGCGACAAGGGAGGCGTCCGCGGCGAAGAAGAAGCACCGGTTGTCGGCGAACGCCGCGGCGATCTCCTCCTTGACCTTTTCGTCGGAGACAAGGTGCTCGTCCCTCAGGCGGAAACGGCTGAGGCTGCTCTGTGCCGATGTTCGTAGCGTTTCGATCATGTTCCGAACCCCTTTACTGGCTATCACAACGGAACCACAAGTCAAATTAAAAACCTCGACATCGGACATTCCCGCCGGATGAAAGAAAAAAAACGCTATGCGCAATAAAAAATCCTTTAAAAAATTATACGGATATCGGAACATCCCGGCACCGCACCACATACAGAGAAAAGGCGCGTCCAGCGATGATAAAAAGAGTGTTGGAAAGCATACGGCGGATCGACCTGGGCCGGATTCCCGGGGAATACAGGGAATCATTCCCGAGAGACATCACGTTCACCAACATCAACCGGGAAAAAATATTCGCGGTGATGATGGTCGTCGTCAACCTGCCGCTACTCTACGTCGATTATTATAACCGCGAGAAGGCGTACTGGAGCTCGATGCCCGGATATCGCTATCTCTGCTACCTGCACCTGGCGGCGATCGCGGCGATGCTCCTGTTCATCCTCTCCACGCGGTTTAAAAAGATAAACAGCCCGGCCGACATCTCGCCCTATCACCGGACGCTGGCGGCGGTGTTCGCCATGTTCATCCTGGTGTGGAGCTCGGCCGTGTCGATCGCCGACCAGTTCATACACAAGGACATAACCGCCTTTATCGTCGGAATGTTCGCGGTTGCGTGCGCCTATCTCATGAGCGCCCGCCTGGCGCTCGCGGTTTTTGTCGTACCGTGCGCCGTGCTCCTCTACGCCCTCCACTCCCTCGAGATCGATCCTCACCGATTCAAAGGGTACTGCATCAACATCGGCTCCATAGCCGCCATCGCGTGGGTGCTCTCACGCATATTCTACATGCAGTACATACGCGACTTTACGAACCGCAAGATCATAGACAGCCAGAAGGAGATACTCGCCCGGCAGTCCAAGGAGGACTTTCTCACCGGGCTCTTCAACCGGCGCTACCTCGAGCTTCTGCTTTCGCAGGAGTTCGCCCGCGCGCGGCGCTATAACCTCAAGCTGAGCGTCGCCATGGCGGACATCGACCACTTCAAGGTGATCAACGACACCTTCTCCCACCAGGTGGGCGACGAGGTGCTCCGGGTCATCGCGCGGCTCTTCCGCCAGAGCATTCGCTCCTTCGACATCATCGCGCGCTACGGCGGCGAGGAGTTCGTGCTCATTCTGCCCGAAACCGATATCGATGAGGCCGTCATGGTCTGCGAGCGCATCAGAAAGACCGTGGAGTCCCACGACTGGTCGTCTATCGCGAGCGGGCTTTCCGTAACTATCAGCTTCGGCATAACCGACGACATGAGCCGCGAAAACTACGAGAAGCTCCTCTCGCTCGCCGACATCCGGCTCTACGAGGCCAAAAACGGCGGCCGCAACCAGGTCCGGTACTGATCCATGAGCGAAGATCCTTCGCACGCTCTTTCCTATGTGAGCGGGCCGCCGGGCGGCGGGGACTTTACCTCTCCGGAGATCGAGGCGCTCGAACACGTCAACCGCCGCATCGCGTCGGGCGAAAGCCTCACGTCCATCATCGACTTCCTGTTCGACGAAACCCGGCACATCATGCCCTGCGACCGCATAGGCATCGGCTTTATCGAGGAGGAGGGAGGCCGCCTTTCACTCTATTACGTAAGGGCCGCATACGCTCCCCTTCACCTCGACCGCGGGTACGCCGCCGACATCGGCGGCAGTTCGCTCGCGCCGATATTCGAATCGGGACGGCCCAGGATCATAAACGACCTGGAGCGCTATTTCGATACTCACCCGGACAGCGAATCCACGCGCCTGCTCCTCCGCGAGGGCGTCCGCTCCAGCATGACCTGCCCGCTTGCGGTCGACGGGAGGCGGGTCGGGCTTCTGTTCCGCAGTTCGCGCGAGCCGAACGCGTACGGGGAACGCGAAATCGCGCTCCACATGGCCGTCGCCGAACGCATCTCGCAGGCGGTAGAAAAGGCCTATCGCATCGAACAGCTCTCGGCGGCCATGGGCGCCTACATGGAGATGCTCGGTTTCGTCACCCACGAGCTTAAAAGCCCGCTTTCGTCCATCATCCAGCTCGGCCGCTCGCTCGCCGACGGCTATTTCGGGGCCATGGAGCCGAAGCACCGGGACATGCTGGAACGCATCCTGAAAAAGGCCGAGTACCTCACCGGGCTCGCCAACGAGTACCTCAACCTCTCGCGCTTCGAGAGCGGCGGCGCTCGTGTCGACCGGCGTCCCGGCGACATTATCGCCGACGTGCTCGAACCCGCCATTGAAATCGTCGCGCCGCAGATCCAGGCAAATGCCGTAACACTCGAGAAAAACTATGACGGACCGACCCTCGCGGCGGAATTCGACCCCGAGCTTCTCAGGATCGTCGCGGTCAACCTGATCGGCAACGCGGTAAAATACGGCAACGTGAAGGGCCGCATTCGACTGCACACCGAACGAGCCGGCGATTCTATCCGTGTTTCGGTCTGGAACGAGGGGCCGGGATTTCCGGAATCGGAGAAAAAAAACCTGTTTAAAAAATTCTCGCGCCTGAAAACCCCCGAACTCATGGGGAGAAAGGGCTCGGGCATCGGCCTGTATCTTTCATGGAAGGCGCTGCAGGCGCACGGCGGCAAAATCCGCGCCGACTCCGAAGAGGGCAAATGGGCCGAGTTCACCTTTGAGTTGCCGGTCGAAAGCGGATAAAAAAGAACCTCAGATTTAATTTTAATATTACGTCTCAGATATCAACACAATGAATGCAAGGTCTTAAGCCCTATGATATTTTCTTTAAGTCGCTCATTTAAAACATCATCTTTATAACCAACTGTAACAATGTTATTTTTCATTTTAAAAGGAATTCTCTTACTAAAAAATTGATCAATCTCAGTGACAATAGAGTTAATTCGTAGAAAAACATCCTTATCAGAACTTCCTATCTCTTTTAGCTCATGATGAATCATAATGAGCCTTTCTTTTCTTTCAGTTTTCTTTTCATCTTTTTCTTTGATAACAATCAATTTCCTATCTTTTTTATACATCAAATGCATTAACGCGAACAAGAAATTATTCCCGAAGAAATAATGATAGCGAATTGTAAATTCTAATACATAGTATAGGAACTTAAAAGTTTCTGAATTAACAGACAACTTATCTTCGTTTGTTAAGCAGATAAGCCGTCTTCTAGCATCAGTTAGTAGCATCAATGAACGCTGCCAAGAATGCTGTCTCCGAAAACTGAGTACAATATAAATAGAGTAAAAAATGAGGATATAAAATAATAAAGCTTTCATTTTTTCTTCCTCTTTGTTTGTATCTGATAATCTTCTCGCTTACCAGGTAAGATGCTTTCCCCTGATATTTGACGATATTGATCAGATGCTAAGCCTTTAATGTTAGTTAAATAAACTTCTCTATACCTCCGGTTATCTTCAGCGAGACGTTCTATTTCATTATCTTTCATCTCAATGATTTTCTTTACATGATATCTACATAGAAATAGTATTATTAATACAAATAATGTTACAAAAGGGGGGAAACCACATTTTTCCCCTAATTCAATCGCTGCTTTTAGGAATGAAACAATATCAGTATAAATCATATTGCAAAATACACAATACCACCATTATCGTTTAATCTAACATTTGAGTTACATCTAAATTTAATGAAATGTCAAGACTTAATTACTTTAAACCTTGCTAAGGGTATAGCGGAAACCGCACCACGATCAACGTACCCGACCCCGGCCCCACCACGACCCTTCCCAATATCTGCTCTGCGCTCGTATAGCCGTTAAACCACTCACACAGGACTGCAAACCGAGGCGTATCCGCGAACCATTCAGGCGCAAAAAGCTTCCGGTGAAAGCGCGATCCGGGGGAACGCCCTGATGAGTTTTTTATCAGTGCTTACAAGCGCCACACCCATGCCGACGGCGAGCGCGACAAACTCGCAGTCGTAGGACGAGCACCCGCTTCCCGAGGCGAGGCCCAGTACGCTTTCGGTCGCCACCGCGTACTCACCGCCTTTCATAAACGACTCCACATGCCCGGCGAGCGCGACGGCGTCTCCGACCGCCAGAATTCGCTTTCGTACGTACAGGCCGAGCACGCTTCGAAACTCGCTTTTCCAGAGAACCGGGGCGATCCAGTGCGGGTCCCTGTCGAACACCGCCTCGACGCTCTCCGTCCGTTCTCCCGCCAGGAAAAAATACGCTATTACATTTGTGTCGACGACGATCACCGGCGCCCCTCGTTTTTGGCGCGATCGATGATCGAATCATTCAACGGGAAGCGCCGCGTCTTCGCCCTGTACTCGGCCGCAACCTCGCGCACGGAACCGCTTCGGATGTCGGCTTCATCCAACGCGCGCTCGATACAGATGAGGATCTCGCTGTTGATACTCCGGCGTTCGTCCCTTGCCCGTTTTTTCAGGCGCTCGTACAGATCGTCCGGAATGCCTTTTAGCGTTATGGCCCGCACAGTATCGTCCTCCTTTTGTCCATTATGGTTTCAAAATAGTTCCGTTATGGAACCAAGTCAAACGGATTTGCTTTCCGCACAAGCACCCCCGGCGCCAGGGAGCGGAACACGGCCCACCAGAGTCAGCAGGCAGCCGCAAGGGGATACAGCCCCTTGTGGCCGATCCGAACCCCTTGTCGTTCAGCCGC
>JAGODA010000241.1 GCA_017998475.1 Spirochaetota bacterium
CGGTTACGCCCAGTACACCATTCCGTCGTTCGGACACGGCCTTGGGGTGATGGGCCACGAGTGGTACCCGGCGATCATAGCGAGCGAGGAGTTCCGCGACGTGGTCCTCGAGGAGAATGTCGTGGAGGTGGCCTTCCTGGCGATGAGCGTGCCGGGTGTGTGCGGGATGCGCCTGGAGTGCCCGGTGCTCGTCACGAAGGACGGCGGCGAGATGCTCTGTAAAACCCCGCTCGAGCTTTCGGTAATCGATGTCTAGCGTATACGCTCCGGGTGTTTCCCGGGATGTTTATCGTATATATGGAAACCACCGACACAACGGGAGGTCTTAATGTCCGAAAAACTTTCACGGCGTGAGCTCATCAAAAAGACCGCCCGTATCGGCGCGATCGCCGGTGGCGCGGCGCTTCTCGGAGGCGGCGCGTACTCGCTTCTCAGCGAAAACTCCATCGACGAGCTGTACGGCACGTATCCGGAGGGTGCCGCGAAGATGCGGCTCGAGCTGAAGAACCCGTCGGCGCCGAAACCGAACATCGTTATCATGTACTGCGACGACCTGGGATACGGCGATATCGGCTGCAACGGCGCCACCGCCATCCGCACCCCGAACATCGACTCGCTGGCCCGCCGGGGATTCCGCGCCACCGACTACTACGCCTGCAACGCGGTCTGCGCGCCCTCGCGCGCGGGCCTGCTCACAGGGCGCTATCCATTCCGCACCGGGGTCATCGGAAACACCTATCCCAAGGGAGAGCCGATCGGCCGGGTGCTCGCGCGAAAGCTCGGCGGGGCCCTCATCGATCTGGGGGTGATGGACATCCGCGAAAAGTACGTCGCGCGCGGCATTTCGGACAGCGAGATCACCCTGGCCGAGGGATTGAAGAGCGCCGGCTACCGCACCGGGATGATCGGCAAGTGGCACCTGGGCGATTACAGCAAGCAGCCGGAATTCAATCCCCGCAAACACGGTTTCGACGAATACTTCGGCGTGCCCCACTCGAACGACATGATACCCTGTCCGCTCTTCCGGAACGAACAGATGCTCGAGGCCGACATAGGCGCGAGCGAGGCCACGCAGAAAAACCTCACGGGCCTCTACACACGCGAGGCGCTTAAATTCATCGACGAGAGCGGCCGAAACCCCTTCTTTCTGTACTTCGCCCACACCTATCCCCATCAGCCGCTCCACGCCTCCGAACGCTTCGAGAAGAAGTCGAGGGCGGGCCTTTTCGGCGACGCGGTCGAGGAGATCGACTGGAGCGTCGGGGAGATCCTGGCGCTCCTCCGAAAGAAGGGGCTCGAGAACAACACCCTGTTCATCTTCACGAGCGACAACGGTCCCTGGTACGAGGGGAGCGCGGGAAGATTCCGCGGGCGCAAGGGGCAGAGTTACGAGGGTGGCTTCCGCGTGCCCTTCGTCGCCGCGTGGCCCGCGGGCATTCCCGCCGGGAGTGTGAGCTCCGCACCGATCATGAACCTGGACCTCTACCCCACGCTTCTTGGCCTGGCGGGGGTTGGGCTTCCCGAAGACCGGGTCGTCGACGGAAAGGACATCCGGGGCGTGCTGACCGGCGCCTCGCGGGTATCGCCGCACGAGGCCATCTACTTCTATCATTACGACCTGCTCGAAGGGGTGCGCGCCGGGAAGTGGAAATATTTTGACAGCATCAACCGCTACGTATGGCCCATCGCCCTTGACACGGCGCCCGTTCCCGACCGGCTGGGCAAAAAGCAGATGGGCACGCGCTGGCCGCTTCTCTACGACCTCGAAACCGATCCCGGCGAGTGTTACAACGTCATAAACACCCACCCGGAAAAGGCGGCGGACCTCAAGGCGAGGCTGAACGCGTGGAAAAAGGAAACCGAGAAGGACCCCCGGGGGTTCGGAAGGGGCTAGAAATTCCCGTCGGCGGCGCGGGGCAGAGTGCGCGCCGCCCGACCGGAACAACGTAAAAGGGATGGAAAAGGATATTCCCGCTGATGGCGTACCGGTCAGCCCGGTGCCGAATTCAATGCCGCAGGAGAAACGTATGAAACGGCGGGGTCGGGATCACCGTTCGGCCGTGATAAAGGTTGATCCGGCAAGGGCATTTCACGGCAGTGCAATATCGTTGTATTCGAGCATTTCCCTCATGGCCTCGAAAATCATCTGCGCCATGACCTGGTAGCCTTCGCCGCTGGGGTGCGCGGCATCGTCCATGAACCCGGGTGTCTCGCGTATATCACCCCATATGTCCTCCACGAGGAACACCCTCTCTCTCTCCGCCAGTGACGCGTACATCGTTATGAGCGTTTCGACCCCGTCCGGATCGGATTGCGAATATTCATCGGCCATTTCGTCCGAGAAAAACCGGCAGAGGAACACTACGGCGCCGCTTGCGCGGCATGAATTGATAATAGCTTCCAGGTTGTCCAGTGTTGTTTCCGGATCCAGGTCATTCAAATAGTCATTTGCCCCGAGTTCCACTATCACGATAACCGGATTATGATCGAGAACATCCTCCTGTACGCGCGCCAGCGCATCGCCGGATGTATTCCCGCTTTCTCCCGAGTTGACCACCTCGAGATCAACCATATCCTGCAGCCACCACGGATACGATTCGGCAGGAGGCGAATCGGCCCCGTCGCCGTAGGTGAGACTGTCGCCTAAGCAGACTATGGTGGAATCGGCGGTGATATTCAGTTGTATATGAAACGGATTGGCGTCGGTTTTATCGCCGCCTGTTTCGCATGAAACGGGCGGCATCATCAGGAGTGCGAGATTAAACAGCTGTAGTATTCTACGCAGAGTGAGATTCATTTCCTGTGTCCCGCGGGGGGAACGCCCGGGGAAATACAGACGACCGGGTATCGCTGGATTTTCGATGGGGGCTTCCGCGCCCGCATCCGTTTTCCGGGGCCTGTGTCATGGGGCGTCGTGGAGGCCGTAATGGCGGTACGATCGTTTCGACATGTCCTCCCCATGGTCTTCAAGGCCCCCTAACAGGGTGTTTTCAGCGTCGGTTGCGCGTCCCCTGAATAATCGTTATAGAGTACCGGAAAAGCATAGTGAAAGAAGTATATTAAATCAACGTTTTTTCGTCTCCCGCGCCACGGGCCTCTCCGTGAGACAGGAATATGGCGCCGGCGCCATACACTTCTCCACCGCTGTTCGCCCGAGCGATACATTTTTGTCGCTTTGGCGCGTATTAGTCTTGAGTTCCGAAAGGCGGCCGGGTAACACTGGTATTCCTCGAACAGGACCCGGAGAGAGACCTCTCTGGCTCCAGGGCGGGAATAAACGGCAGGAGGGGCCAGGAGGACCATGACGAAGGAAAAACTCGTGTATCGGGGAAAGTCCAAGGACGTATACGAGATCGCCGAGGGAAAATACGCGGGCAAATACCGGATGGTGTTCACCGACCGTGCCACCGGTTATATCGAGAACGGGAAGCCGGTATTCGATCCCGGGTACGACGTCGTCGTAGGGGAGATACCGGGCAAGGGGGCCGTGGCGTGCAGGTTTGCCACGCACTTTTTCAGGCTGTTGAAAGACAGGGGCATCGCGTCGCACTTCATCGATTCGTCGGCCGACAACGAGATGATCGTGGAGCCGGCGGTTCCCATAAGCATGGCGGAGGAGGCACCCGAATACGCCGGATCGGCCCCGCTCGCCAACCTGGAGTTCACCTGGCGGAACAACGGGCAGGGGAGCTTCTGGAGGCGCTATCCCTTCATCAAACCGTGCAGAAAGCTTAACTGTCTCGTGGAGGCCTGGACCAAGGGCGACACCGATATCCTCATCACCTTCGAATCGCTCGAGGACACCGGGGTGATGACGCGCGCCGAGATCGAACAGGTCAAGTCGCTGGTGAGCGAGATCGCCGCCGTGGTAACGGGCGACATGGCCTCGCGCGGTCTGCACGTTATCGACGGCAAGTTCGAGCTCGGGCGGCTGAAGGGCGGCGACGGGCGGATCCTGCTGATCGACGAGATATCTCCCGACGTGCTCAGGGTCTGCCGCGGATACGCGCCCGACGCGCGCGGGGACTGCTCGATCCACGCGCGGTGCATCGAGACGAAGTTCGCCGGCGGCAAGCGTACGATCGTCGCAAAAAATCAGCTCACCGCGGCGGAGCTGCAGAAGGTGTACGTGATGTAAACGACCGCGGGGATAATACCCGCGCGAGCGAAAGGAGGCTCTGTTGGGGCCTCCTTTTTTTAACGAAAGAGGATGCAAACGGATATCGCGGCAGGGGAGCCGGGCCCCGGTTCCGGATCCTGTATGAGCTCACATGACAACCCGGGGCGGGCGTCATTCTCCAAATAGAAAGGACGTTCCCGCCGTCGCGAAAACGTCCTCTCATGCAGGCCACGAGGGACTCGAACCCCCAACCGCCGGTTTTGGAGACCCACCGGGTAAACGCTCGTTAGGCGCTTCTTTGCTTATATATGGGTATATTCGCGCACCCTGTCAATATAAAAACGCATTTTCGGGTATATAAAGACACGTTCGGGTTTTAAGGTTTCAGACATTTTTCAGACACCGGCGCGTTATACGAAAAAAATCCCCGGTGGGGAACCGGGGCCAATTCGAGGAAACGGAGTGTAAAGAGGAAAGCGTCATCGCCATGCCGGGGCCCGGTTTCGGGGATCCCTGAATGTCTCCCAGAACACCGTGGAAGCCTCATTCAGTAGACCATTGAGCGCGTCCCGGTGCCGCTCGAAATTCTGGAAAACTGGACTACCGGCACGACCCGCCGCGGCTTGTGCTCGAAACTCTTTCCAGAAAATAACGGCGGAGTTTTCCAGATTTTTGCGGTGCAGGAGGTACATTTTTTGAAATTCACGTTGCGCGAGGTACCGATTATTCGACGCAATCGGTAGATCCAGCGTAGCACGGCGGAGACGATCGACGGCGCGGGCCTCGCGCTCCAGGCGTACAAAAACCTTATCCCAGACCCGGGATAATCCGGGCGGCAATAACTCGCGGCAAACTTTTAGTTCCGGCAGTCTCTCGCCAATAAAATCGTCTTCACCAAGCTCGCCCTGAACAGCGTGGCACCACTCC
>JAGODA010000243.1 GCA_017998475.1 Spirochaetota bacterium
ACCTCCCCAACGGGCGGCGCGCCATCGAGCGCGGCCTGCGCGAGGGTAAGCTCGTCGGCGTCGTTTCGACCAACGCGCTCGAGCTCGGCATCGACATCGGCATGCTCGACGCGGCCATCACCGTTGGCTATCCGGGGTCGATCTCCTCACTCTACCAGCAGCTCGGCCGCGCCGGGCGCCGGGGCAGGGCCTCGCTCGCCGTGGTCATAGCCACCAGCTCGCCGCTCGACCAGTACATCGTGAACAACGCGGGCTTTCTCCTCGGATCGAATCCGGAAGGGGCCACCATCAACCCCGACAACCTGCTCATCCTGATGGACCACGTCAAGTGCGCCTCCTTCGAGCTCCCCTTCGAGGCGGACGAGCGCTTCGCGCGCCATCTGGCCACCACCACCGAAATGCTCGAATACCTCGAAGAGCGCGGCATCCTCAAGCGATCCGGCACGCGCTTTCACTGGATGAGCGACATCTACCCGGCGAACGAGATTTCACTGCGCACCGCCGCGCACGAGAATTTCGTGATAGTGGACAACACCGACCACTCGAAAGTGATCGGCGAGATCGACTATTACTCGGCCCCCACGCTCATTCACGACGACGCGATCTACCTTCACCAGGGACGACAGTACTACATCGACCGGCTCGACTGGGAGCGCCGCATGGCCCTCTGCCACGAGGTGGACTCGGACTACTATACCGACGCCGAAAGCAAAACCGACATCCACGTCCTCGAGAGCGCCGAATCACGCACGCTCTCCGGCGGCACCCTCTCCAGGGGCGAGATCAACGTGCGCAACAAGGCCGTGATGTTCAAGAAGATCAAGTTCAACACGCACGAAAACCTGGGCTGGGGGAAGATACATCTGCCCGAACAGGAGATGCACACCTCATCGGCGTGGATCGACTTCGACGAGGAGCGGCTGGACGCCGTGGCCGGCAGGCCGCTCTCCGCCCGTCTTCTCTACTCCATCGCCTACATCCTGCGCAATATCGTACCGCTGTTCACCCTCTCAGATTACGGCGACATACACGTCGTCCACCAGACCCGCTCGAACTACAGCGGCCGGCCCGCCGTATTCCTGTATGACTCGGTGCCGGGCGGCGTCGGCATCACCGAGCGCGCCTTTTCGGTGATCGGCCTGGTGGCCTCGGAATGCGTCGGCGTCATCGAGCGCTGCGCCTGCTCGTCGGGATGTCCGGGCTGCGTGGGGCCCCTTCCCCCCGGCGACGACGACATCAAGGGCGCGGTGAAAAAGGCCCTCGTCGAGCTTCTGTATGAACCTCAGGGATAAACTCCGCATCTACGAGCGTCCGCCCGCGGGCGCTCCACTCCCGGCGGCAGAAGAGCCGCTTCGTTCCATGGGCGGCGTAAGGATCGAAACCGAGCTCGGGCCGGTGTGGCGCTTCGATTCCGCCTTTCCCGTGGACGGTCGACGCGAAGCGGCGATCCGGGCAACGCTTCCGTCGTTTTTCCGTATCGCGGGTGGAGGCCCGGTGGAACTCGAGGAGTTGCTCTTCTTCGACCTGGAAACGACCGGACTTTCGGGCGGGACCGGCACCTACGCCTTCCTCGTCGGAACGGGATATTTCCGCGACGGCTCCTTCCGCGTGGAGCAATACTTTATGGACGAGTATGCCCGCGAGCCGGCCATGCTGTCCCACCTGACCGGCATATTCCGCTCCGCTGGAGCGCTCGTCGCCTTCAACGGCCGGACCTTCGACATCCCTCTTATAAAAAACCGTTACCGCCTCAACCGCGTCCGCGGGTTCCCCGTCGATATTCCGGTCATCGATCTCCTGTATCCCTGCAGGCGGCTGTTCAGAAAGCTCCACGGAAGCTGTACGCTGAAATCGATGGAAGAGAATGTGCTCGGCCTGACGCGCGACGACGACATCCCGGGCTGGGAGATTCCCGACGTGTTCTTCTCGTTCCAGCGGCACGGGGACGCCGGGAGGCTCCCCCTGGTCATCGAGCACAACAGGATCGACGTGCATTCGATGTTCGCGCTCATCGAGACCCTCGCGCGGATTTTCCACGCGCTCCACGAAAAGGACTACGCCTCTATCGACACGCGGCTGCTTTCCGGGATCGCTCATCATCTCTACGCGACCGACCCGGCGCGCTTCCTCGAGATCACGGCCCTTATCCACGCGGAGCTTCACACCGACCGTCTGCTCTTCAAGAAATACTGCACCGCGCTCAAGCGCGCCGGCCTGATCGCGGACGCCCTCGCTTTCTGGCGCGCCGATCCGTCCATCTATTCGCTCGAGGAGCTCGCCAAGCACGCCGAACACCGGGAGCGTGATCTCGTGTCCGCGCTCTTGCACGCGCGCGCCGCCCGAGACCTCGCGAAGCGGGGGCTCTTTTCGAAAAACGGCGAGGCCCTGTCTTCCGACAGGGCCTCCTTCCACGCCCTTCGCTTCGACCGGCGCATCGACCGGCTCGAGGCGCGAATCGCCCGCGGAGCCGGCGCTATGCGAAATCTGGCTGGCCCGTGGCACCCTTGACGATCGACCAGAGATAGCCGTCGGGCTCCACCTTCTTGCGTTTCTGGACCGCCAGGTGAAGCGGAATGAACGTGAAGTAATTGTTCCAGCGCCCCACCATCATGCCGGTCTTTCCCGCCATCGCTCCGTGCGCCGCGTTCTGGGCGAGCATTATGCAATAGACCGCGTCGTCGGGGGATGCCGGAACGCTTCGGATGGTGTAGCTCGGATCGATATACTTGAGATTCGCGTGAAAATCCATTTTTTTAAAATGCGCGTTGATCTCCTCACGCAGGAACACGCCTATATCCCCGTGCTTCACGTTGCCCGAGGCGTCGCGCGCCCTCTCGCCCTCGAAATACTCCTGCCCCGCTCCCTCGGCGACCAGGATCACCGCGTGCCGCTTGGCCTCGAGCCTTCGCCGCAGGTGGTCCAGAAGCCCTCCTTCGCCGTGCAGGCGGAAGGGAACCTCGGGGAGCAGCACGTAGTTCACCACATTCGAGGCGAGCGCCGTATAGGCGGCTATGAATCCCGAATCGCGCCCCATCACCCGCACCAGGCCGATGCCGTTGCGCGCGCCGCGCGCCTCCTCGTGCGCGGAAACCAGCACCTTGGTTGCCTCGGCCACCGCCGTCTCGAAACCGAACGTCCGATCGACATAGCTTATGTCGTTATCGATGGTTTTGGGAATGCCGACCACCGCGATTTTCAGGTTTCGGCGCGCGATCTCGTCACAGAGGTCCCTGGCCCCCCTGAGCGTGCCGTCTCCGCCGATGGTAAACAGCATCGATATGCCGTTCTGCTCGAGCGTGTCCACCATGGCCGGCACGCTCTGGTTGCCGCGCGATGAACCCAGCATGGTGCCGCCCTTCGCGTGAATCTCGTCGACCGTGTCCGGATGCAGTTGAAAGAAACCGTGCCCGTACGAGGGAATCAGCCCCTCGTAACCGTAACGCACGCCGAGAATACTCTTCACGCCGTACTGGTAATACAGCTCCATCACCAGCGCCCTGATAACGTTATTGAGACCCGGGCAGAGGCCTCCGCACGTTACGATCGCGGCCTTCGCCCCTTCCGGTTCGAAAAATATTTTTCTGCGCGGGCCCGCGTTCTCGAACGACGGGGCCCCTGCGCGTTCCCTGAACGATTTCTCCACCCTGCCGTATTCAACATCCACTATGACCCTCTCGCCCTCCTCGATAAACCGGCGGACGGGAAGCGGCGAATCGACCCGGCATTCGCCGAGATTCGGCACAATGGTGTCCCTGTCGTCCAGCATCGTACGGTACCCCCCTGGTGATGTGTGCCGGAGCCGGCGGGTGCTATGCGAAATATACATCTTCCGCGCGTCCCGGTCACATATCTCTGCCCCAGAAAAAAAGATCTTTCAAGCACATTTCCCGCTTCACACAAATGAATTGATATTTTGCGCCGCGCTTTTCATTATACCCGCTGGAAGCCAGCGGAGCCCGTGCGATGAACGTGAATGAAAATACAGTCGGAATCACCTCGACCGTGCCGGTGGAGATCCTCTACGCCGCGGGCAAAATTCCGCTCGACGTCAACAACGCGTTCATCACCTCCGGGGACCCCGCAGCGCTCGTACGACTCGCGAAGAAGGAGGGCTTCCCCGACACCACCTGCAGCTGGATCTGCGGACTCTACGGCGCCATACTCGAACGGGGTATCGGTACCGTGGTCGGGGTAACGGGCGGGGACTGCTCCGAGACCATCGCGCTCATGGAGGTCCTCTCGCTGCGCGGCGTGAACATCATCCCCTTCTCCTATCCCCACGGCCGCGACGCCGCCGCGCTTCGCGACGAAATCGACCGCTACGCCCGGCGCTTCGGGACAGACCTCCACCGTGCCGAAGACCAGAAGAATCGCCTCGACCGGGTCCGCGCGAGAATACATCATCTGGACCGGCT
The DNA here is from genome assembly GCA_017998475.1 of Spirochaetota bacterium. GTDB lineage: Bacteria > Spirochaetota > UBA4802 > UBA4802 > UBA5368 > MVZN01. Next base: position 4,416 of record JAGODA010000243.1, read on the forward strand.
TCTCTGGGAACAGGACAGGGCCTACGGAGGCGAGGTCCAGCTCGTACAGCTGGGCTCGAGCGACTTCGAGGGCGATCCCGACATGTACCTGGCGAACGTCGAAAAGAAGATACGAGAAGTCGAGGCGCGCGCGCCGATATCCACGGAACTGCGCCTGGGCTTCGTGGGGGTCCCTCCGATCATCGGCGACCTGTACGAGACGATCGAGCGCGACGGCGTGCGTATCGTCTTCAGCGAGGTCCAGCGCCAGTTCTCGCTTCCGGGAGGGGGGGATATCATCGAGGCATACACGCGCTACACCTACCCGTACGGTATATTCGCGCGCGCCGGGGACATCGCGCTCGAAATCCAGCGGCGGAGGATCGACGGCATCATACATTACGTGCAGGCCTTCTGCTTCAGGGGCATCGAGGATATCGCCCTCAGGCGCGAGCTCGGCGTCCCCGTACTCACGCTTCAGGGCGACCTGCCCAGCCGCGTCACAGAAACCATGCGGCTTCGCATCGAGGCCTTCGTCGACATGCTCCGCAGGCGGAAGGAGCGGCGCTGATGGATCCCTACACCGACCTTGCCGTCTCCTACGACCACATACTGAGCCACGTCGACTACGACCAGTGGTACCGCTATCTGC
>JAGODA010000242.1 GCA_017998475.1 Spirochaetota bacterium
CGGGAATCCTGTTGATCATGCTTGTCCGGGGGGGGGCGGTGGGTATCGGGTTTTTTATCGCCGGCATCAACGGCGCGTTGCTGTGGGGCAGCGTCGCGGCGGTGTTCTCGCTGATTCCGGTGATCGGGACGTCGGTTACATGGCTTCCGGCGGCCGTGTACCTGATGGCCGTCGGTCGTGTCGGATGGGCCACGTTCATCTTCCTCTGGGGTCTTGTCTGGTATTTGTTCCTTGAGAATTTTTTGAAGCCGAAGGTCTTCGGCGAGCGTCTACATTTTCATCCCCTCATTTTTTTCTTTCTGCTGCTCGGAAGTCTTCAGGCCTTCGGGCTTTCCGGGGTGATCGTCGGGCCGCTGCTATTAACGCTGTTCTATTCATTTCTCGAGATATACCGCGTTCTCGACGAGTACGATACGCGGCAGTCGTTACAGGGTTTCGAGGAGCGGGCGGATTCCGGCGGCGGAGTCAGTGCCTGACGTCGGGATCAAGCGAACCGTCGTATATCGTGAAGCGGTTTTTCCCTTTCTCTTTACTGCTGTAGAGCGCGAGGTCCGCCTTCTGTATGAGATCCTCCCTGTCGGTGGCATGTTCGGGGAATGACGCGATCCCTATCGACACCGTAATTCTGCGCTCGACGGGGGGATAACTGTTGGAACCCACCGCGTCCAGAATGCGTTCGGCCACACGCGTCGATTTTTCGATCCCGGTTTCCGGAAGGATGATTCCGAACTCCTCGCCCCCGTACCTGGAGACCGTATCGTGACTGCGGCAGGCCTTTATGATGTTGGACGATATCTTCTGGAGCACCATGTCGCCCGCCTGATGGCCGTAATTGTCATTGACCGACTTGAAGCCGTCGATGTCCGCCATCATGATGGTGAGGCTTTCCTTTTTACGCTGGGAATACAGCATCTCGCGTTCCAGGCTGTCCTGGAAGTATTTATGGTTGAACATCCCGGTAAGCGCGTCCGTGAGCGACATGCGGAAATAGATGTCCCGCTCGCGCGCCGCCTTGATGAGCTCCTTGCGCTCGAGCGTTTTTTTGATGACGATATCGAGGTGCTCGAAATTTATGGGTTTGCTGATGTAATCGATTGCTCCCGCTTTCATGAACGAAACCGCCGATTCTATGGAGCCGAAGCCCGTTATAACGACGATATCGAGATCGGGGTTGACCGACTTGATTTTTTCGAGCACGGCCATGCCGTCCATTCCCGGCAGGTAGATGTCGGTGATGACAATGTCGTACTGGCCCCCGCCAATGAGACGAATGCCATCCTCTCCGCTCGCCGCGGTATCAACCGCGTGCCCCGCGCGTTCCAGGAACTTCTTCACCACCCTGGTCACGCTCTGATCGTCGTCGATGAGGATGATGCGCCCCTTGGTGTTACTTTCTGGCCTGAACATTGTTTTTTTCCTTTTTCATTATGAAAAGGTAATTGAACCCCCGGAGAAAGAAATTCCCCTCTTCGGCCGCTTTGTGATAGTTCCCCATTTTGAGGGTCTTGTTGTGACGGGTTACGCTGATTATATCGACGGGAGTAAACCGCCGGGATAGCATTCCGAACAGCTGGAATCCTATCGGAATGAATCCTTTCTTCCGGTGATAATAATCGCTGACGTACAGTGCCATGTGGCGTTCGCTTTTGAGTATGCGGTCGATCTCACCGATTACGCCCTCCATGGCCTTGAAATAGGCGGGATCGGCCGCGTTAAGACGGCCTATACAGTCCTTTTCCGAGGAGTATTCAATGTTGTCGCCATAGGGGGGGTCGACAAAGACAAAATCGGCCTTTCTGTCCTCGAGAGGGAGCTTTCTCGCGTCGGCGCGGAAAATATCGTTCCGGACGGGGTGGATATCGTAGCCAAGCACGCGGCGGCCGATGTCCCTGCATACGTCGATCGTGGTGCCGCTGCCGCACATCGGGTCCACCACGAGCTGCCCTTCCCCGGTGTAGCGTGAGAGGAGGTTCCAGATGATGTATGACGGCGTGGCCCCGGCGTACTCCTGGTCGCCCTGCCTGCCTTTGCCGTAGTTCTGCGATGGATAGTTCCAGAGCGTGGTCGTCTGGATCCTTAAAGGGGGTTTGTTCATATCATTTTTGTGACACGTTCAGCGGGTCATTTGCCGGAAAAGCGTTCAGGCACGTTCTTTGTCGAGCGTAAGCTCGGTGGACAACATTTGTAAACTAGTTTTTTGCCTTTTCACGCTGAGTTTATGTAATCACGGGCATTCTACTCTCGGACTGCGTTCCGGTTAGTTTTACGCTAACCGGATAAGCGATGACGATCCGCGCCAAAGACATCCGGTACGGGGGCGTGTAGTGAGACAGCCGGCAGGAGGAGGACGATTTCCGACTCTCAGGCGAGAGTTTTTGTTTATACGGATTGAAATAATACCGGATCACTAAAAAATTCATTGACATATAGGGGTATGGAAATAAAAGAAAATTACTTCGAGTCTGCGCTCCTAAGGCGGATGCTATGGGGCCCGACCGCAGGCAGGGCGAGAAATCACCCCGCCTCCCGATTCAGTAAAGAAGTGAAGAACCTCCAATCCGGCGACCGATGAGAGGCCCGACCCGCGGGCTTCAACGCCTGGTCGCGGCGGAGGGCGCTGCCGTGTCGGCAACTCTGGTTACAGGATCGGGTGGAATGACACTCACATTTTTTCCGACGTTCCCTGCTCATCCGGCATATCCATATATACATGTCCGCCCGGATCCCGTGGCCCCTTTCCGCGTGAATGTATGCTTTCCGCCCAGGCGGAATGCACATAGAGAATTCATACATTTCATCACCGGTCGATCAAAATAAAGGCAGGAGGATAGTTATGTCCATAACCAGAAGAGATTTCCTCAGGCTGTCCGGCGTAACGGCAGCCGGGGCTTTCTTTGGTGGTGTGTCGTTCCTCAGCGGATGCAAATCGGCGCCGGACAAACTGCAGGGGACCCGCGAAAGCACGACGATTTGCCCCTACTGTGGCGTCGGATGCGGTCTCATCGTTTCGGCGAGGAACGGTAAAGTCGTCAATATCGAGGGTGACCCGGACCATCCGATAAACCAGGGCTCTCTCTGTTCGAAGGGCAGCGCGCTCTTCCAGATTGCGGACAATCCCAGAAGGCTGTCGAAGGTCCAGTACCGGAAGCCGTACGGCACGGAATGGGAAGAGATTTCCTGGGAGCAGGCCGTCAAAATGATCGCCCGCAGGGTAAAGGACACCCGCGACGCCACCTTCATCGAAAAGGAGGATGGCGTTACAGTGAACCGCTGTGCGGGAATCGCGAGCCTCGGCGGCGCGGCGCTCGACAACGAGGAGTGTTACACCCTCTCGAAATTCGCGAGGATGCTGGGGGTAACCTATCTCGAACACCAGGCGCGAATTTGACACAGCGCAACAGTCGCCGGTCTGGCGGCTTCCTTCGGTCGTGGCGCTATGACAAATCACTGGATAGACCTCAAGAACGCGGACGTCGTTCTCATAATGGGTTCGAACGCCGCGGAGAACCATCCCATATCGTTCCGCTGGGTGCAGAAGGCGAAAGAGGAGCGCGGGGCCAAGCTCATCGTGGTCGATCCCCGCTTCACCAAGTCCGCGGCGCTTGCCGATCTCTATGCCCCGCTTCGTCCTGGTTCGGACCTGGCCTTTCTCGGGGGCGTCGTTAACTACGCCCTGGAGAACGAACGTATCCAGAAAGAATACGTTGTCGAGTACACCAACGCGGCGTACCTCGTAAGCCCCGATTTCAAGTTCAACGACGGACTTTTCAGCGGATATGACGCCGGGAAAAAGAGTTACGACAACAAAACGTGGGCGTATCAGCTTGATGACAAGGGCGTACCGAAGCAGGACAAAACGCTCAAGGACCCGAACTGCGTTTACCAGCTCATGAAGAAGCATTATGCCCGCTATACTCCGGAGAAGGTCGAGCAGTCGACCGGTTGTCCGAAGGAGACTTTCCTTAAGGTCGCCGAGCTTTTCACTTCGACGTACAAACCCGACAGGGTCGCGACCATCATGTACGCCATGGGAACCACGCAGCACACCGTGGGTACGCAGAATGTGCGTATCTATGCCATACTGCAGCTCCTCCTGGGGAATATGGGTCTGGCCGGCGGCGGCATCAATGCGCTCCGCGGAGAGTCCAATGTACAGGGTTCGACCGATGCCGCGCTGTTGTGGCACATATTGCCGGGCTATCTCCCTGCGCCGGTCGCCAAGAAGCATCCTAATCTCGAGGCCTACATAAAAGCAACCACTCCAAAGACGAACGATCCGAAGAGCATTAACTGGTGGTCGAACCGTCCCAAGTACCTCATCAGCATGCTCAAGGCCTGGTATGGTGACGCCGCGACAAAGGAGAACGACTTCTGCTACGACTGGCTGCCCAAGGCGCACAAGCCCGTGCCGTACATCACTCTCTTCGAGGACATGTACGCCGGACAGCTGAAGGGGGCGTTCTACATGGGCACCAACCCGATCGTTGGCGGACCGAACTCGAACCGCACGGCGAAGGGGATGGAAAGGCTCGACTGGCTGGTTGCTGTGGACCTGTGGGAAACCGACTCCTCGATCTTCTGGAAGCGTCCGGGGGCCAATCCGGCCCAGATAAAGACCGAGGTCTTCCTGCTACCGGCTGCCGCCTCGTTTGAGAAGGAAGGTAGCGTGTCCAACTCCGGCCGCTGGGCGCAGTGGCGCTACAAGGCCCAGAATCCTCCCGGTGTGGCCAAGACCGACCTCGATATGCTCGACATGATCTATCGCGAGCTCAAGGCGCTGTACCAGAAGGAAGGCGGAAAGTTCGCGGATCCCATTCTTAAACTGGTATGGAACTACACCGAGCCCGGCGAACACGAGGCCAGTCCTCACCTCGTGGCGAAGGAGATCAACGGCTACGATTACAAAACGAAAAAGCAGATGATGACCTTCATGGACCTCAAGGATGACGGTTCGACGGCCTGCGGCAACTGGATTTACAACGGCAGCTATACCGAAAAGGGTAACATGATGGCCCGCCGCGGGACCAAAGACGCGTCGAATAAGCT
>JAGODA010000244.1 GCA_017998475.1 Spirochaetota bacterium
TATTCCTCTTCATTTTAATGTAAAGATTCTCGATCATTATACCAGTACCGGTATCGTTTGACCGGCAGATCGGCCGTTAACGGAGAACCGCAGCGCCCGCCGGCGCGTATCACCATGCTTACCTCGTTCATTACAGCCCTGCTCCCGGTTCCTCTGGTCTACCTGATCTACTTCCGCCATTTCCGGAAGCATTATCGCCAGGAATCCATCACCCCCGAATACCTCGCACATCTCGAAGCCTTCCTCTGTGGAGCCGCACTCGCGCTCATCATTATACTGCTCGCGCCGTATATCAATTCACTCTTCCCGGAACCGTCCGTGGTAATTGACGCCCTGGTGAAAGCCGCGCTGGTGGAGAAGCTCGGCACCATGGCGGTTCTGCTTTTTATCGTCCGTGGCCACGGGTCAATGCGCCCGCTGGACACCGTTATCTGCGGGGTCATGGTCGGTGTTGGATTCTCACTTGTCGAAAACGTCTTCTACGCGGCGAATTTCGGGCCCTCCATCATCCTCGTCCGGGTGCTCTTCTCGGTGCCGCTTCACCTCACCACAAGCGCTCTCATCGCGTATTTCCTCGGCCTGTGGAACATGGGCGAGAGCGGGGCCTACCGTGCAATGAACATTGCCCGGGCGGCGGTTTTCCCGCTCCTTATACACGGGGTGTTCGATCTTCTGCTTTTACGGGGAGGCCGGGGCTCCTACTGGATCGGCCCGCTCATCATCTTCACCGTAGGCGCCCTCGAACTGCTCATCGCCCGTGCAAAAATCATTCCTTCGACGGCCGAGCTCAAGGAAACCGGGCTCAGGCTCGAGGACTGGCTGATCCTGTTCCGCCAGCCCCGCTACGAGCGCTGGATACTCAATTCGATGGGGACCCCGATAAGTTCGGATGCGCGCTTCTTCCGCGCGCAGAAGGAAGTGACGCTGTGGGCGCTGACGCTGGTCTGCCTGACCGCCGCCGTCGTCCTGCTGCCGTTCAGGAGCGAGATCATGTTTCTTGCCGGGATGGAACTCGCACCGGAAGAAGAGGTTCTCATTGTGTCCATCTACCCGGCATCGATCGGGCTCATACTCATGATGGTGGGCACCGTGAACCCGTCCTTTTTCAAATACGCGGCCATGCGCATTCCCATCATCTTCGACGCCGTCGTACGGCGCGGCGGCGACGAGGAGAACATGGTGACCTTCGATATCACGGCGGCCAACTGCTTTCTTCGAACCTTCGAGCCCTTCCCCGCTGACGGGGACATCACCATCTACTTCGAAACACAGAACTTCCGTTCCCCCGCGGTACCCGTTTCGCTCGTCTGGGAAAATCATCTGCCCCAGAACGGTCCCACGGGTTCGATCATCCGGTTTCACCACCCCGGTCCGTCTTTTCTCCATTTCCTCGTGAGATACTACCTGTACCGGCTCAGGAAGGGGTTTGTGTTCAACCTCAAGCTGCCCGGATTCGAGGGGATACGCAGGCTCTTCATGCGGCCGGCCACGGTAATGCAGAAGGAGGTGTCGTACCAGCCGGGGGCCGTCGTTTTCAGGCAGGGGGACACCGTCGGGACCTTTTACTTCATTAAAAAGGGCCGGGTCAATTTCTACCGGGAGCTGGAATCCGGCGAACGGGTGTTCCTCGAATCGATGGAGCAGGGACAGATATTCAACGAGCTCGCGCTGCTCGGAGACACGCGTCGCACGGTGACGGTTGTCTGCGAGACCAGGTGCGTTCTCGCCCAGGCCTCGGCTGACAACCTGGAAGCCCTCATCAAGTCCAATCCGGATTTTGCGCTCGCCCTGGTGTCCAAACTCGCGCACAGAGTCGACCAGAGCCAGACCTCCCTGACCGAAAGCATGGAATACATGAGAACGCTGCTCCAGGTGAGAAGCTGGAAGGCGAGAAACGCGCTCATGCTGGTGCTTGGCATGCTCGGACAGGCGCGGGTCGGTTCGACATACACGGTAGAGCTCGATCCCTCCCACCTGAACGGCGATATCCCCGCCTCTCCCGACAATCTCATGCGATACATCGATCAGGCGCTGGAGGAGGATGAAAGCAACGGGGAGGATGAAAACGGGCTCGACGCCGACACCATCTCCACCATAGAGGAATACCTCGCGAAATACGACCTCGAACTGGTAATAAAAAAGAGCGGGCGATAAAACGCCCGCTCTTCCTCGATCCCGGCCGCGCGGCTTCAGCGCGCCGATCGCACGCGTCTCCTGTTGATCGCCGAAACCAGCACCAGGAGAGCGATGACAGCCATGAGCGCGGCGACCACGAATGTGGTATTCCTCGTCGGGGCCGAAAGGAGATAGGCCGTCAGGGCCGGACCTCCGGCGGATTCGAAGACCGCGTACCGCGCCGCGACCTCGCCGGAATCGAGCGAGCGTCCGTAAAGCGCCACCCTGTCGATTATCCCGTGATATCCCAGGTTGCCATACCTGCTGCTGTAAGGCCGGTCGGCGAGCTGGGCGCCGATGACCAGTCCTCCCGCGCTGTCGCGCACCTCACCGATGGTATTCGCCGTCGCGCCCTCCAGCTTGCCGTTTACATAGATCTCGAGCTTCTCCGCGTTCCATGTGGCCACGATGTGATACCATTCGCCGTTCTTGAGTTTGCGCGCGCTGTCGACATACGCCCAGCCGCCGTCCTTGTTGAACAGCCCGAGCCTGAGCGTGCCGTCGCTTCCCCACAGCTGCAACGAATATGATTCGTCGCTGAAATCGGGCTCAACTCCTTTGTGAACGATCCCGGCATACTCCCGTATCGACAGCATCTGGGTAAACACCTCTATCGTCCCCGCTCCGGCCAGTGTAAGCCCGGGACTGTCCGGAACGAGAACGTAATCGCCGCGTCCGTCGAAAAACATGGCGTTCCCGAACAGCCCCGGCTCAAGCCGCGCCCCGACGACCGTGTATTCTCCGGGAGCCGGGTATTCGAAATTCCAGAGACCGGCCAGGTCACCGGACGTCCGGACCTCCGCGGTGTAGCGCTGTGTGGTTCCGTCGTCGGCCGTCACGTCGTAATACACGGGCCTCGAAAAATCGTTGGCGCTCACGCCGCTCTGCTGTTCCCTTCCATCAACCGTGACGAGCACCCCGGTCGTCACGAAGTCCGCTATTAGCCTTCCGAGGTCCTTTCCCCGGGGCATGTCGACCAGGATGCCGCGGGCGGTTTCGTCAATAGTCCCGGGCTCGCCGTCAAGCCTGAAACTCGTTATGGATTTGGCGTCGCTTTTCGCGACACTCACCGTTACCGTGTACTCCCGCGTGCCGCCGTCCTCGGCGGTAACCAGGTACGCAAGCGGCGTGGAGAAATCATTACCCGTAACGCCCGACTCCTGCTCCACCCCGTTAACATGAACGCTTCTGCCCGTGGTCGAATACGAGGCGATAAGAGAGGTGGGGTCCGAGCCATGGGGGAGCACCGCTGAAATGTCCGAATCGCCGATCACACCCTGGACATCCGTGCCGATCCCCGGGTTATTCCCGACAGAAAATCCGAACGAGGTTATCTCCTTCCAGGGCGCGGGAAGAACGCGGACCGTCACGGTATATGCCCTCGTTGATCCGTCGTACGCGGCAACCGTGTAGACGACCGGATTCGAATAATCGTTAGCGGTCTGTCCGCTGGTCTGTACGGCACCGTCGACCGACACGCTTTTCCCAACCGCGGAAAAAAAGGCGACGAGCGACGTTCTGTCCGCTCCCGCGGGAAGATCGAGGGTGATGGCGCCGGTGTCCTGGTCGATGTTTCCATCAACGCCGTTTATGGTATACGCGAGAATCGCCTTCTCGGGGCTGGGCGCACGGGTCACGGTCACGGAATAATCTCGCGTATCGCCGTTGTCGGCCGTCACGCGGTATACCACGGACGAACTGAAATCGTTGCTCGTAACGCCGCGGTTCTGAACCACACCGTTCACCTCGACCGTAGCGCTGTTGGTCACGTAATCCGCGACAAGCCCGGTAAGCGGCGCTGAATGCGGCACCGTTACGGAAATCGCGTCCCCGCTGATGGTGCCGAGGGCGTCCCCCGGGAGAGAGGGGTTGAGCGCGGCGGGAAACGAAAACTCGATAATCTCATTGTCGCCGCCGGCGAAACGCGGGTATTGCGTGCCTCCACCTCCACCGCCGCCGCATCCGGCGATACCGGTGACGAGTAGAGCGCAACCGATAACTAAAAGAGTCTTTTTCATATAACCTCCTTTCCCCGATCAAGATTAAGCATGCTCCATGCATGCCGTCCGGACCCGCCGTTCGACATGTCGCCGGAGCCCATCTCGGTTAGTTCACTGTTCTTCAATCAGTCCGAAACACCGCTCCCCGAAAACCCGTTGAAAATGCGCACGGCGGCCACCGCGGACTCGCCGTACGCGTCCACGCCCATCTCGTCCGCGAGGGCCTGGGAACAGCAGGCGCCGCCGATCGCTATTCTCACCCTGTCGCGAAGCCCGGCCTCGGTCATGAGCTCCACCACCTCCCTGATGCTTCCGACCATGGTGGTGAGAAGCGCCGAGAGCCCCACGAGCGTCGCCCCCGTCTCGCGCGCCGTCTCCACGATTTTTTCAGCCGGCACGTCAATGCCCAGATCGATGACCTCGTAGCCCGAGGCGGCAAGCATCATTCCGACCACCCTCTTCCCTATGTCGTGCACGTCCCCCCGCACGGTGGCGAGGATAACCCTGCCCCTGTTCCGCTCCTCTCCCGGCGGTATGCGGTCCCGAAGCACCGCCATGGCCCTTCCCACCGCCTCGCCCGCGAGGATGAGATCGGCGAGAAAGAATTCCCCCTCCTCGAATCGTCGCCCGACGATTTCGAGCCCGGGTGCGACGGCATTCTCGATCACCTCGATGGGAGAGCGGCCCCGGTCGAGGCACGCGAGCACAAGGCCGGTTATCGCGTCCCTCACCGCCGCCAGACCGTCTTCCATGCCTTGTCCTCCCCCTAATGTCGAAGGGCCCGGTCAGGTCGAAACCGGATATGCCCCGTACCTGTGTACCGCGTCCAGCATCACCGCGAG
>JAGODA010000245.1 GCA_017998475.1 Spirochaetota bacterium
GACAGCCGTTGCGCCGGACTGGCATATCATGCGCCGTATGGCCCTTCCCGGCCCAGGGCGCGTCCGATTATATTTAGGATTCCTAAATATAATATACCCTTACTTTTGTCAAGAAAAGGAGCACATGATAAAAAAAATTTGTCCACCGTCGTCTTCTTCCGTATACTACCGAAAATGATGAAATTACGGGGAGCACTATGGAACTGAAAAACTATTTCGAATCGACGACGGGAACGGGAATACTCGCAACGGCCGACGCGGCGGGAAACGTGAACGGGGCCGTCTACGCGCGGCCGCATTTCATGGATAACGGGTCAATCGCGTTCATCATGAACGACCGCCTGAGCCATCACAACCTGGCCTCAAATCCGAAGGCCGCGTATATTTTTATAGAAACCGGATCGAAGCGCGCGGGCAAACGACTGTACCTCGCGAAAACCGGAGAGGAAAGCGACCCCGATACCATAGCGGCACTGCGGCGCCGCCAGTACGACTCCGAAAAGGAGGAGCTCGAACCGAAGAAGAAGTTTCTGGTGTATTTCAGGATCGAGAAGGAACTTCCCCTCGTCGGGACGGGAGAGTGACGTCAAGGGGCCGTACGGTCCGGCCCCTTACATTCTGAACTCCGGACCGGCCCGGTTCAGAATTTGATCTTTCCCGACTGTATATCGCCGTACAGCGAGGGCGTGATTTTTACGTACGACTTTTTCCGTGGATCGAGGAAATACAGTGGATCCCTCACCGCCTTCGGATCGAATCCCTCTTTCTGCAACGCGGTCTTGAGCTGCTTGAAGCTCGAGGTCGCGTCCTTCTCCCCGCGCACCCTGGCGAAATACGGGCGGGCGTAGACGGGGAGGTTTTCGGTCACATACGCGGCGAATTTCTTCCAGTCCATCGAAGCGCCGGGAAGCGGGGTGATCGCCACCATCCCGCAGCGCCCCTCGGCGCCCTTCACCGTGACCCCGTATACATTGCTGTCCTCGATCCCCCCGAAGCGGTTGAGGATGTCCGCGACCTCGTTCGTCGCCACGACCTCGCCCTTCCATTTGAAGGTGTCGCCGAGCCGGTCGACGAACGACACGTAATCCTTCTCGTGCAGCTTGAACAGGTCCCCGCTGACAAAGTACCGGTCGCCCGGCGCGAACACGTTTTCGAGTATCTTCTCGCTCGTGGCTTTCGAGTTTCCCTTGTATCCCGAGAAAGGGCTCACATCGCTTATCTTCGCCAGGAACATCCCGGTCTCCCCGGGGCGACACTTCACCACGAAACCATTCCCGTCGCGGACCAGTTCCTCCTTTTCCGCGTCGTAGCGCGCGACCTCTCCCATGCGGATCCCCGCCGTGCGGAGCCTCCCTATCATCCCCGGAACCCCCTTGATGTTGGAGAGTCCCCCGACACCCTCGGTGGCGCCGTACACCTCCACGATGCGCTCGATTCCGAAGCGCTCCTGGAACTCGACCCAGTAATCGCCCCTCATGCCGTTTCCGAGGATGTAGCGCAGGGGATTGTCCGCGTCGTCATCCTTTTTCGGCTGATTGTTCAGATAGCGGCACAGCTCCCCGATGTACACGAAGAGCGTAGCGTTGTATCTGCGAACGTCGCTCCAGAAGTTCGACGCGGAGAACTTGCGCCGCAGGGCGAAGGTGCCGCCGTGCATGAGCGTGGTCGGCCACGCGATATTGATGCCGCTGTTATGGTACAGCGGGAGACAGCAGTACTGCACGTCCTCGGGAATTGCCGTCAGGCAGAGCCCGCCCGCGCCGTAGCCGAGCTGAACCCACTTGTGGTGGGTGAGCACCGTCGCCTTGGGCATTCCGGTCGTGCCGGAGGTATAGATATATTCGAGGACATCGCGCGTGGTGAGCGGCGGGTCCATTACCGGGTTAGCCGCCGGCTGCGCGGCGAGAAGCGGCGCGAGGTCCTTCATTCCCTTCGGTGTCTTTATGTCGACGCCCTCCTTCTCGATGAAGGCCAGGGCGGGCTTCGCGAGCTTCACCTCGCGCGCGACCGACAGGTAATCGGCCGCGAACTCATGCCCGACGATCAGCGCCCTGGCCCCGGCGATGTTGAGCGCGTGGGCGAGCACCTTGCCGCGTATGTTGTTGTTTACCAGGGCGGGCACCACACCGATCTTGGAAAGCCCGGCATGGATGATGAGATATTCAGGACGATTGTCCATAAAGAGAGCGACCGTGTCCCCCTTCCGGAAATCGAGCGAACCGAACAGATGCGCGTACCTGTTCGCCGCCTCGTTGAACTCCCGGTAGGTGATGGAGCGGTCCTCGAATAGTATGAGCGGCTTGTCGGGCCGCCTGGCCGCCTGTTTTTCGAGAACGCTTCCAACCGAGATCGGTTTCCCTTTTTTAAGCGTCGCCACGCCCAGAAGTCCGTGGATCCGGGAGTATTTCCGTTTCAGTGCGGTCAGCATGATTTCCTCCATTGATTCATGAATGTACCCGTTCAATGGCATACGGGCGGCCCGCTCCGGGGGCGCGCGGGGCCGCCCTTTCGATGACGGTATGATATGTCAACATCTACCGTATTGTTTAAAATATTACAAGCAAATATTTATATACATTATTGCCATATTATGCCTGGCTCAATCGCGCTGTCTCCGACCTCCCGGAAAATAACCGGCGAAATCATGCCGTCGCTAATTTCGGGAAATATGCGGGCTGACTTCATCCCTGCGAATGCCCCATCGCGGAAAAAAATTATTGAATGAATTCCATGTAACACTGTATAATTTCACACGATTCGGATTCCCGGGCCGTATTCCGCATGGCGCGCACACCCGGTTCGATCAAAGGCCTCGCGCCCCGTTATGTCCGCAATCATACCGGAGGAGACGGACGATTCGCCATCGCAAGCTTGCGAAGGGGCCGGTGCGGGTATCCATGATACCAGAAGGGAGAGAGGCATGCGCTCCATCCGCGCGAGGATTCTCATCGTCGAGAACGAACGCGCCGCCGCCGAGCGGCTCGCGGAGATGCTCCGTTCGATGGACTGCGAGGTATGCGGCACCGTTGACGGCGGAAACAGTGCCGTCCGCGCGGCCGCGGAGCTCAGGCCAGATCTCGTGCTCATGGACATCCCCGCGGACGCCAAGACCGCGGGAGCGGCCGCCGCACGGGAAATTACCGGGCCGCTCGGCATTCCGGTTGTCTGCATCACCGCTCTCGACGACGACAGCACGTTCGAACTCCTCGATACGACCGACATCAGCGGTTACGTGCCTAAGCCACCCGACGTAAACCAGCTCCGCTCCGTGGTCGGAATGGCCCTGCGCAGACATCGGCTCGAAAAGGAACTGCACTACAGGGAAAACCTGCTCTCTTCGCTCATGGCAAGTCTCGACGAGGCGATAATCTCCACCGATACCGCCGGAGCGATCACCTTCATGAACGCGGCCGCCGGCGCCATGACGGGATGGGAACCGGAGCACGCGGCCGGTAAACCGCTGGAGCAGGTTCTTAAAATGTCCGAGCGCGGAGAGCCGAACGGCTCCCCGCTCGACCATCAGGCCATCCGCGACCTCGTGAACCGAAAGAGCCTCGATCCGATGTACATCGTTTCCGGGAACGGTAAAACCATACCGGTCGAACAGTCCGTGTCTCCCATCCGTTTCGATCGATCGTCCGACGAGGGCGTGCTTCTGGTCCTCAACGACATCACCGAGCGCCTCGCCGTCGAACAGATGCTCTATAAACTCTATCGCGCGGTCGACCAGAGCCCGGCGCTGGTAATAATTACGGACGTAAAGGGGAGCATCGAATTCATCAACCCGCGGGTGGTGGAAATCACCGGGTATTCTTACGGAGAGCTTCTGGGCCAGAACCCCCGCATTTTCCGTTCGGGAGCGCACGACGCGTCGTTCTATTCGGACATGTGGGATACTATACTGTCCGGGCGCACCTGGCAGGGCCGGATGTGCGACCGCCGCAAGGACGGATCGCTGTACTGGGAGACCGCCATCATCTCCCCGATAATGAAGGAAAACGGGGAGATCACCCATTTTCTCAAGATCGCCGAGGACATCACCGCGCGCAAGCAGGCCGAAGAGCGCTATCATCGAAAGGCACATGAACAGGACGCGATCCTCTCCAACATCCCGGCCTTTGTCTTTTTCAAGGACGCAAGCCTCAGGTATATAACCGCGAACAACGCGTTCCTCCTGCTGGTCGGCCTGAGCGAGGAGGAACTGGCCGGAAAATCGGATTCAGACCTCTTTATTCGGGCCGAAGCGGACAGATTCAGGCTTCACGACCTCAGGGTGCTCGAGACGGGAGAACCGCTCTACAATGTCGACGAAACGGTCACCGGTTCGGACGGAAGCGTTATCCGCACCACCACATCAAAGATCCCTTACCGAAACGGGAACGGCACCGTGGCGGGAATCATCGGGATCGCGTGGGACATTACGCGGCTCAGGGAACACGAGGAACAGCTCGCCCGCGCGCGGGAGGCGGCCGACCGTGCCAACCGCGCCAAGAGCGAGTTTCTTGCCGTCATGAGCCACGAGATCCGCACGCCCATGAACGCCATCATCGGCACGACGGAGCTCGCGCTCAATACCGAGCTCAGCGACACTCAGCGGGGGTACCTGAATATGTCCCTCTCCGCGGCCCACTCGCTTCTGGGAATCATCAACGACATTCTCGATCTGGCGCGCATCGAGGCGGGGCGCCTGGAGCTCGATGAGGTCGAATTCTCCCCGCGCGCACTCGTTGTGGAAACAGCGGAGATGATGCGCGTTCAGGCCGAGAAAAAAGGGCTTTCTCTCGCCTCTGATATAGCCGCCGGCACACCCGATCCTCTGCTCGGCGATCCCGGCCTGCTCCGGCAGGTTCTCATCAATCTCATCGGTAACGCGGTCAAGTTCACCGAGCGCGGAGGGATCACGGTGCGGCTCGAAGTGACGCGCCCCGGGTCGAGCGAGCAGGGAAACACCGGGAGTAAAACCACGGATTTAGCCATGCTCGTCCTCTCGGTAAAAGATACCGGCATAGGGA